>CAZBTT010000786.1:0-1988 GCA_964494295.1 uncultured Acidobacteriota bacterium | reverse complement strand
TCTTAACGGCTTTTGTCGCTGCATGTCGCCGCCCGCCTTGCGCCACACCGCGATCCAGGTGGCGGCCACCGCGTTCACCGACCGAGAATAGGCGGTCGACGCCACCGCGAAAACCGGGCTCCGGAAATCGATCTCGGCCGCGCGCAGGACCCGTCCACCCGACTGCGCTTCCTCCCGCAGCATGGTCGACTGGGCCGGCGTCTTGCCGATCACTTCATCGAGGAACGCGGGTATGCGGTCGAGATCGAGACGCATCGACTCGGGCGAGACCACGACCACCGGAATCTTCTCAAGGTTCGTGGTCACGAAAGCGTAGAACTCGCGGCGGATCGCCGCCGCCTTCGCATCATTTCCAAGACCCTCGCCAACCGCGGGGTCGGCCAGATCCACGGCGAGACGATAGGCGGCGCCGAGGGCTATTACCGAGGCGCGAAAGTCCGGTCCGCGCAGGTCCTTCGCCCACAGAGCCAGCTCCTGACCCAGTTCGGCCTTCGTGGAGGGGCTGAGCCGGCCCTTGGGAAGCTCCGCGTAGAGAAGAGGCAACACCTTCATCTTCGAGGCCCGGGCGTCCGCGAAGATCTCCAGCTCGTGAGTCCGGAAGATCTCGGCCAGCGACTGGGGGAGGAGCCGCAAGGCATCCTTCGCGATGCGCTGCGAAACATCGGCGGGCCAGGCCCCCACCGGTAGCGGGGCCAACAACATTGCGCTCAGAAGGAGGACGACCGGGCGCGGGCGCTTCAAGCGATCAGTCAATCCGCACGGGTTTGGCCTTGAGCGCCACCTTGCCGTCCTGCAGGGCGACCCGGAAGTCCACGGCCACCGCGTCCTTCTCCTCGAGAAGGCGGGTGCGCTGCTGGGCGATGAGCTTCTTGAACGATTCGAACTTGACCTCCGACTCCCCCACCGAAGCGCGCGCCGCCCGAAACTGCTCGAACAGATCCTTGACGCCCTGATCGTCCTCGCGCAGCGTGCTCAAGCGAACCTCGGCACGGCGGGGACCCGGAGTTTCGATGCTGCGGGCGCCGGGCGCGGACTGGACGACCGGCGCCAAGGGCGCGGCGAGAGCCTCGGCCTCGCGCATTTGCTTCAGTTGAACCGACGAGAGCGGCCGGCCCTCCTCGATCGCCCGCAACTTGCGATTCCACATGTCGGCGAGGGTGTTGTACTTCGCGGTCAGGGTCTGAAACCGGAATCGCTCGATATTGTTGCGGATCTCGACCCCGACGTAGCGGCGGATCAGCCGGTCGAGGCGCTGCTTCGATTCGAACGGCGCTTTGCGTTCCTGGCCCGAGAAGAAGCGTTCCCATTCCTTCTGCAGCCGGAAGATGCCTTCCTCGATCTTGGCCAGATCCTCTTCGAGGGCGCTCATCGAATTGATACCCGCCCGCGGGACGAAGCCATGTTCGTCATTCCTTCACGAAGAAGGACATGAGGGGCAGCCACAGCTCGTGAGCATAGGGAGCTTTGCGGCCGGCGACGAGGATCTCGCTGCCCAGGCGCGCCGCCACGAGCGAAGCCACGTCACGGAGGAGTGCGGCCTGCTCGCTCTCGAAATCCGCCCGGTGCCGGGTGATCGATCCTTCCCGGAACGTGGTGAAGGAAGCGGCCCGGGCGCAGAGCCCGCGTGCCCGGGTGACGCTCTCGTCGGCCGAATCGTCGAAGACCACGGAGAGGGCGAAGGGTTTCTGACGCCGCCCCGGATACAGGATCTCGACGAGTTCGTCGGACATTCCCTCGATATCGTCCTCGACCTTCGGCACCACCGGGGGCAGACGGTCGGCATACGTCGGAACACGTTCCCGGCTCATGTGGATCGCCTTGAATCTTATCGCGGCTGTTTCGCCGCCCCGTCCATAGCTTCCAGGGTGGCGAGGGACGGCGGACGCTCGGTGCGCAGGCGGGCCGCGATCTGTTCGTTGGCCGCCCAGACCCTCAGTATGTTCTCCCCGACGAGCTTCTCCGCGTCGAGGTCCGTCCAGCCCCGGCGC
>CAZBTT010000785.1:0-1997 GCA_964494295.1 uncultured Acidobacteriota bacterium | reverse complement strand
ATATCTACGACGTGCAGGAATTCCGCGGCCCGTTCGCCACCGCCGAGACCACACCACTCCAGCACGCCCTCGCCCACATGTTCGTCGGCACGACGATCGGTGCGCTCATCGGCTGGGGTATGAGCTGTGTCGTCATGGCGATCTTCGGCAAGGGGCGTCCCTCAGTTGGGGGGCCGCAGAGTGCTCAGCCCCCCAACCCCCCGCGCTCCGGCCGAAGTGAATTCGGCCTGCGCTAGACCGCGAGGCGAAACAACATGCGTTTCATGGCCATGCATCGTTCGAGCGCCCAGGATGAAGCGGGGATTCCGCCGAGCCAGGAGTTCATGGGCTCGATGGGATTGCTTATTCAGGAAGGGATGCGCGCAGGCATCTTCCTCGCGGGCGAAGGCCTGCAGGCGAGCCGACACCGCGTCCGCCTGCGGTTTCACAAAGGCGAGCCCACGATCACGCGCGGTCCTTTCGAGGGTTCCACCGAATTGCTCGCGGGCTTCGCTCTCATCAAGGTCCGCTCGATGGATGAGGCGATTGAATGGGGGGCGAGGCTCGGCAGGGCTCTCGCCCGCGACACCGAGATCGAGATCGGGCCGGTGTGCGAACCATGGGACCTCGGAATGTGTCCGCCGCCTGCGGGAAATCCGCCGATGCGTTTCGGCGTCCTCTACAAGGGCGACCCGGACGCGGAGGCAGGGCAACCCGCTTCTCCACAGGTCGCCGCGAATCTCGCCGCGCTGCGACGTGAGATGACCGAGGCCGGCGTCCTGCTCTCGATGGAGGCTCTCGAGCCGAGCCGCAAGTCGACGCGGCTCAGGTTCAAGTCCGGGGAGCGCACGGTCATCGACGGACCGTTCGCCGAGTCGAAGGAGCTCATCGCCGGTTTCGCGATCCTCAGGTTCGACACCATGTCGGAGATGATCGAGTGGACGGGGAAATTCGGACGACTCTTCCCAGAGGTCCTGGTGGACATCCGCCCGCTTCGCGAGGCCGCCGACCTGGCTTAGTCTTCGTCCCCTCAAACTTTGAAAGGGCCGCGTGAGCCTCAAGGCGGCGGCTGAGCTGGCGTAGTCGTTTTTCCCGCGCAGGCTCCTGGTGCTTATGATCCGCGCCCATGGCGGGCGCGGACGTTCATAGAACCATAGAGGCGGTCTGGCACATCGAGTCAGCGAAGATCATCGGCGGTCTCGCGCGCGTCGTGCGCGACGTGGGCCTCGCCGAAGAGTTGGCGCAGGACGCACTGGTGGCTGCCCTCGAGACGTGGCCCACCTCGGGCATCCCCGACAATCCCGGCGCCTGGCTCATGACCACGGCCAAGCGGCGTGGCATCGATCGCATCCGTCGCGGGAGGATGCAGGAGCGCAAACACGGCCAGATCGCCAGGGCGCTCGAGGCGCTTCAGGAGGAGGGCCCCACTGCGATGGAGGCGGCGGCGGACGATCACGTCGGGGATGACCTCCTGCGCCTCATCTTCACCGCGTGCCATCCGGTTCTCCCGCCCGATGCGCGCGTCGCCCTCACGTTGCGCCTTCTCGGCGGCTTGACCACGGACGAGATCGCGCGCGCCTTCCTCGTGAGCGAAACCGCGATCGCGCAGCGGATCGTGAGAGCGAAGAAGGCCCTGGCCGAAGCGGCTGTCCCGTTCGAGCTTCCACGCGGGAGCGATCTCGCCCCGCGCCTCTCCTCCGTCCTCGACGTGATCTATCTCATTTTCAATGAGGGTTACTCTGCGACCGCGGGTGACGACTGGATGCGCCCGGCCCTGTGCGACGAGGCGCTTCGCCTCGGCCGGGTCCTCGCGGGTCTCGTTCCGAACGAAGCCGAAGTGTGCGGCCTCGTCGCCCTCATGGAAATCCAGGCCTCACGGCTGCGCGCGCGCATCGGGCCCGCGGGTGAGCCCGTTCTGCTGCTCGACCAGGACCGGGCGCGCTGGGATCAGTTGCTGATCCACCGTGGCCTCGACGCCCTCGCGAAGGCGGAGAGACTCGGACGGGCCCTCGGGCCCT
>CAZBTT010000784.1:0-1999 GCA_964494295.1 uncultured Acidobacteriota bacterium | reverse complement strand
TGCTGGAAACCGTCGTCGTCATAGGTCACGTGGCGCGGGCCGGTAAAGCCGAGGTGCATCCACACGGACGCGGTGCCGGGGCCGCCGTTGAACGAGAGCATGAGCGGCCGCTTGCTGGTGTCCGTGACGTCGTTCTTCGAGTAGTACATGTAGAACATCTTCGCGACGACTTTCCCGTCCTCGCGGATCGGGATCCAGCCGAGTTCGGCGGTGTAGTTCACCGAAACGCCGTTGAAGGTGCCCGTCTTCTTGACGATGACGGGGTCGTTGGGCAGGAGGTCGGCTTCCTTGCCCGCCTTCTGGCCGCCGCCCGCGGCGGGAGCAGCCGGAGGACCGCCCGGGCGTGGCTGGGCGAGAACATCGGTGGAGTAGCTCAGCAGGCAGGCCGTGGCCAGGGTAAGCAGAATGCGGCTGGACTTCATGGGTGAAAAGGCTCCTTGTTCGTACGGGTTGGATGAGCCCCCCGGTCCGGGGCGGTTCCTAAAGTCTGGTGAGCATACCCCCCCTTGAGGGGGCCTCAGGCTTCGCGTGGGACCAGATGGATGGCGGGCGCTTTGATCACCGCGGTGAGCGCCAGACCCTCCCGAAGATTCAATTCCCGCTCCGCGGCGCGGGTGATGGAGGCGGAGAACGCGAAGCCGCAGTCGAGGTCGACACGGACCAGGGCGCCCTCCCGGTGAATCGCCTTGACCGTCGCGGCAAGCCGGTTGCGGGCGCTCGTGGGAGCGAGGCCCGGCTCCAAGATCACTTCGTCGGCGCGGATGCACGCGAAGACCAGGTGGATGTCCTCGCCCGGGTCGAGGGCGGTGAGGGAGACGCCGGCGGCGTCGAGCGTCACGAGGCCGTCCTTGGTTCGCGAAGTGATCCGGGCAGGCACCACGGCTTCGATGCCGACCACGTGCGCCGCCTCCACCGAGGCGGGTCGCGAGAACACGTCGGCGATAGCGCCCTCCTGAAGGACACGTCCCTCGCCGATGAGCGCGACATCGTCGCCCAGGGCAAGGGCCTCGCCGCGATCGTGGGTGACGAGGACGGCGGGAAGCGAGACTGCGCGGAGAAAACGGCCGAGATCGCGGCGCAGAGAGTCGCGCGCGGCCGCGTCAAGTGCGGAGAGCGGCTCGTCGAGGAGCAGGATCCTGGGTCGGGCCGCCACCGCCCGGGCCAGCGCCACGCGCTGCTTCTGGCCGCCGGAAAGTTCATGCGGGAAACGTGTCGCCAGATCCGCGACGCCGACGAGGGTCAGCATCTCGCTCTCGCGCCTCGCTCGTTCCTCCGCGGCCACACCGAAGCCCACGTTGTCTCGGACGGTGAGATGAGGAAAGAGCGCCGATTCCTGCGTGACATAGCCGACGCGCCTGTCCTTCGTCGCCACATTCCCCCCGCTCTCGCTGTCGAACCAGACCTCTTCACCGAAATCGATGCGGCCCCGGTCCGGCCGATCCAGACCGGCGATCATTCTCAGGAGCGTGGTCTTTCCGGAACCCGACGGCCCAAATAACACTGTGGTGCGTGACTCCCGCAGTTTCATCTGAAACCGGAACGACGGCCCCCCCGGGAAAGACTTCGCGAGGTCGATCAACGGCGTTTCGCCCCGGAGAGAACCAGGCCGCCGAGAAGATGCGACGTGGCCGCGAGTATGCCGAGTGAGAGCATGACAAGAACCGCGGAGGTCCGGAACGCGGCGGTGTAGTCGAGCGCCTGCACGCTGTCGTAGATCGCGATGGACGCGGTGCGCGTCACGCCGGGGATGTTGCCGCCGACCATCAGTACGACCCCGAACTCTCCGAGGGTGTGCGCGAAGCTCAAGATCACGCCGGCGAGAACGCCACGTCGCGACAGGGGGAGGATGACGCGAAAGAAGATCCCCGCGGTGGACGAGCCAAGGCATGCGGCCGCCTCGCGCAACCGAACGTCGACCGACGCGAACGCCGTCGCGAAAGGCTGAACCGCGAAGGGCAGGCTGTAGAGGATCGAAGCCAGGAGGAGGCCTTCGAACGTG
>CAZBTT010000783.1:0-2008 GCA_964494295.1 uncultured Acidobacteriota bacterium | reverse complement strand
CGACGCCCAGATATCCCTCGGGCAGAATGCCGACAACGACCGCGGGACCGACACGGGTCTGAACCGGCTGGCCGACGAGGTCCTCACGCGCGCCGAACTGCGTCCGCCAGAGCCGGCTCGAAATGATGAGCGCGCGTTCGCCCCGGCCCGTGTACTCCTCCGCGGTGAACGTCCGTCCGCGTTGCGGCTTGAGGCCGAGCAGTTCGAAGTAGCCGGGAGTCACCGCTTCGCCGCGAAGTCTTTCGGCTCCGTTGCCGGTGATCACCACGAGCCGCGAGACGGTGGCGGCTTCAAGCTTCTCGAACGAGGTCGTGGCGGCGCGAAGGTCGGCGAAGTCGGGGTAGGAGATATAGGGCCGGGCCCCCGGGCTGCGGTCGAGGTTCTGCGGCTGGAAGAGCACCAGTCGAGAGGCTTCAGGAAAGGGCAGGGGACGCCACAGCAGGCTGTAGACGAAGGTCAGGACCGTGGACGCGCCGCCAATGGATACCGCGATGCAGGCGACGATCGCGAGAGTGAGCCGCGGCGTCCGTATCCAGGAGCGCGCGGCCTTGCCGACTTCGCGGAACACTACTCGTCCCTTAGCGCAGCCATGGGATCGAGCCTCGCCGCCCGCAGCGCCGCGGGCAGACAGGCGAGTGTGGTCACGAACAGCAGCACTGCCGGTACGGCGAAGAACGTGGCCGGATCGGTGGCGCTGACTTCGTAGAGCTGGGAGGCCAGCAGGCGCGAAAGGCCGAAGGCTCCGAGGACGCCGACGGTCACGCCGAGCGCCGCGAGTCGACCGCCGTCTCGCAGGATTCCGCGGAGGACCTGGCCTCGGTTCGCTCCAATCGCCATCCGGACCCCGATGTCGCGGGTTTCGAGGGCGACCTTGTAGGAGACGACTGCGTAGATCCCGAGCGCGGCGAGGATCAGGGCGAGAGTGGCGAAGAGCCCAAAGAGCAGGGTCGCGAAACGCGAGCGCACCACGGTTCCGGCCATGAGTTGCTCCATCGTGCGCGGCTCGCCGACGGGGAGGTTGCGATCGAGGGACCAGACTTCGCGCTGGAGGGAAGGCATCATCTGGAGCGGGCTCTGCGCGGTGCGGATGAGCAGGGTCATCGAGGGGATCGGCAGTTCGGAATGGGGCCAATAGGCCATCTCCCTGCCCGGACTGTCGAGGCTCTGGTGGCGGATGTCTCCGACCACGCCCACCACCTCGCTGGCGACAACGGGGTCGTTCATGTTGATGGCGAGCTTCTCGCCGATCGGGTTGCGGCCGGGGAAGTGCCTGCGGGCCAGCGCTTCGTTGATGATCACGACACGCCTTTGTTGCGTGTGTTCCTCAGCGAGGAAGTCGCGGCCCTGGCGAATCGGGATGCCGAGTGTGGCGAAGTAGTCGGGGGCGATGATCCGGACGTCGGTGACGGGCTGCTGCCCCTCGGGCGCCTCCCGGCCCACGATGTCGAAACTCGTGGCCGCGCCCGGGCCGGAGAAGGGCGCGAACACGTTGCCGGAGACCGCGACGACACCGGGCAGGGCTTTCACGCGCGGAATGAGCTGTTGATAGAAAGTCTGAATCTTCGCGGCATCGTTGTAGCTGGCGCCCGGGAGGCTCACCCGCGCGGTCAGAAGATTGCGGCCGTCGAAACCTGTATCCGCGGAAACCAGCCGATCGAAACTTCGCACGAGCAATCCCGCGCCGATCAGCACCACCATCGCAAGGGCGACCTGGGCGGTGACGAAGCCCTGACGGATCCACCTTCCCCGCGCGGAGGTGGCGCCCCGGCTGCCGTCTTTGAGGGCCTCGGAGAGGTGCGGGTTCGAGGAAACCAGGGCAGGAATGAGACCGAAGAGCAGACCCGTCACCACCGACACGCTCATCATGAACGCGAGCGAGCGAGCGTCGAGGCCAAGGCGCTCGCCCGGGAGCAGGTCGGGCGGCATCAGAGCCTGAAGGGCCTGAAGCCCCCACTGGCCCAGGGCGAGGCCGAGCACGCCGCCGATGACCGCAAGGAGGAGATTCCCC
>CAZBTT010000782.1:0-2012 GCA_964494295.1 uncultured Acidobacteriota bacterium | reverse complement strand
CCGACCGCGATCGGGTTGAACCCGGGCGAACTCTTGCCGGACCCCGGGACCCCGGTGAAGCCGGTCAACCGGCGCTTCGGAATCTCGACGTCCACGTCCTTGAGGTTGTTCTCGCGAGCGCCCAGGACGCGAATCAGATCGTGACTGTCCGCGGCGTGCAACGCACATCCCTCCGCTTCCGAGCTCAGGTCATCGTTCATCCAGTCCCTCGATTCGGTCCAGACCGCACCCGGAAGCGGCTCCGTCTACTGCGGGATGAGCACGTTCGCGAACACGAGCCATGCCAGCAGCGACTTCGCGAACAGACTGAGGAACACGTACGCCGCTTCGCCGAAGAGGTAGTCCTTCCACTTGCCGATCTGCTTGTACTGGAGCACCTGGTTGACGGCGAAGCTGTTGAAGAACAGGAACATCGACACGAAGATCCAGTAAACGAACGTCGGAGTCATGTCGCTCGCGCCGGGACCCCACAGATAATCGGCGATCGCGAGCCAGGGGAAGACTCCCGCGATACAGCCGAAGATGAACGCGGTCCAGTCAGGCTTACCCGGCTGCTCGTACTTCTCCATGAGCCAGCCGAACAGGATCATCGACGCGTTCGCGCCGAAGATGCCGATCAGTGCGGCGATGTCGGTGATCGAAACGAGTGAGGCGATGAGCACGACCATCAGCGAAGAGCTGAAGGCGTACTCCACCCACCGGAAGTAGTTGCGATTCTTCTTGAGTCCGTCGACGTAAGTCGCGAATGCCGGGCCCGCGATGACGAAATGGGCAGCCGCCGAGAAGAACAGGAAGAGCGCGACACCCATGCCGAGGTCGAACCGGAAGTACGGCTGCGGGTCGCTGAAGACGCCGGGGCCGGGCCGCCGGTTGAGCCACGAAGCCGTCACCTGCACCGCATAAGGCTCGGACAACGCCACGATCGCCGCACCCTGCAGCAGGTGGAACAGTCCCATCACCACGTTGTACAGCCTGAGCCTCTTGAATCTCGCTTCGTCAGTCGCCATTCGTGACCCCTCTCTCCATGATGCATGATTCGGCCAACGCCGGGATTACCCCCGCAGGTGGATGTCCCGCATGCGCTCCACGAGGCGCTCAAGAAAGCGCTCGATCACCGCGATCTCTCGGTCGTCACTGCCGTCAAGTGCAGCTGTGACGGCCTCTCCCATGGGCCGAAAGTACGCGACAGCCCCCTTCACTGCCGACGGCGAAGCGGTCAACAAGACGCGGCGTCGATCCTTCGGGTCACACGTGCGCTGGATGTGGCCGGCGGTCTCCAGGCGCGTGATGAGGGCCGACGTGGCCGGCGAGCTCAGGCCGAGCGATGCGCCCAGGCTTCCCGCGGTCATCGGTAGCGCCGCGCGCCGTGCTCGGTCGAGTTCGGCCATGGCGCGCACATCCGTAGGGTGGATTCCCATCGCAGCCGCCCACTGCTCGGTGGCAAGCGCGGACTCGCTCGCGTAAGAACACAACAGCCGGATGACCGCCGCGCGACGGCCCCCACCGCCCCCGTGGACGGGATGAGTACGATCGTCGTCGTCCCGGGGCTTGTGTTCGAGGTCCATGCTCTGGATATTATCTCCATGCTGGAGATAATTCCAGCGCACGACCCGGCCAGCCCCCCCGCACCGAAGAGGTCGACGCAATGACCAGCGATGCAACCAAGATACTCATCACGGCCCTCATGCTCCTGCTGGGCGCAGGAATCGCGTTGGCGGGCTCTCCGGGAAGTGCCGCAGTAGGCGGCGTACCCCTGTTCTCGCTTGTCGTCGCGCTGGCCTTCTTTGTGCAGATCGTCGCGTTCGTCCCTGCATTCCTGTCGCAGAGCGAGCGATTCTTCGACCTCACCGGCAGCCTGACGTACATCGTGCTCACGACGGTCGGAGCGCTCCTTGCACCGCCGCTCGATGCCCGGTCGGGCCTCCTCGTGGCGCTTGTGCTGGCTTGGGCCGCTCGTCCCGGCCCGTTTCTATTCCGCCGGGTCCGCAAGACCGGAAAGGGCAGTAGGTTCG
>CAZBTT010000781.1:0-2020 GCA_964494295.1 uncultured Acidobacteriota bacterium | reverse complement strand
GGGGGGGTGGGGGGCGGGGGGGGGGGCGGGGACGGCCGGGTGGCCGGCGGCCCCGGGGCCGGGCCCCGGCTATTGGAGTGTCTGGCGGAATGGCGGGTCGGGGTGGCAGTACCTCGCGCTGCTCGCGCCGGCCTTCGTGATCTCGCCCGGGCTCATCCAGAAGGTCTACGGCGCGCGCGATGCGGCGACGGTCCGGAAGGCGGTGGCGCTCAACGCAGGCGCGCTCTTCATCTTCGCCTTCATCCCACCGCTGACCGGCATGATCGCGCGGGCCCTGCATCCCGGACTTTCCTCGGCGGAACTCGCGATGCCGACGATATTCATGGAGGACCTGCCGGCCTGGCTCGGAGCTCTCGGCCTCGCCGCGGTCGTTTCCGCGGAGATCTCCACCGCCGACGCGGTTCTGTTCATGCTGTCGACGTCGTTGTCGCAGGACCTCTACAAGGGTTTCGTGAACCGGACGGCTTCCGACGGCCAGGTGCTGCGCGTGGCCCGCGGCGCCGCCATCGGCGGGGGCATCCTGGGCGTGCTCGTGGCTCTCAAGGCGTCGACGGTGATCGGCGCGCTCGGCATCTTCTATTCCCTTCTCTCGGTCAGTCTGTTCGTGCCCGTCGTCCTCGGCCTGTACGTCGCTGCAGCGGACAGTCGGAACGCCTACTCCGCGATCCTCTTCGGCGTGGGCACCCTGCTCGCGGTGCAGTTTGCGACCGATGGCAAGGGCTACGGCATATGGACGCCTTCCCTTCTCGGCCTTCTCGCCTCCGCCGGAGCGGGAGCTCTCTCGCTCCTCCTCTTCCGCCGGCCCCTTCCCGAAACCTCGAACTCCAAGAACTAAGAAAACCATGAACACCGCATCTCTTTTCAGACTCGACTCCAAAGTGGCCGCCATCGTCGGCGCCGGCTCCGGCATCGGCGAAGCGACCGCGCGTATGGCCGCGGATCTCGGCGCGCACGTGGTCTGCCTCGACGTGAATGCGGCGAGCGTCGAGACCACCGCGAACGCGATCAAGGCCGCGGGCGGCAGGGCGGAAAGCGGCGTCGTCGACATCCGCGACGGCGCGGCGGTGAAGAAGTGCTTCGACGACATCAACGCGCGCCTCGGCGGCCTGCACATCGCGGTCTGCACGCCGGCGATCAACGTGCGGAAGAAGATCCTCGACTACACCGAGGAAGAGTTCGACCGCGTGATGGCCGTGAATATGCGCGGGAACTTCAACGTGCTCCAGGCCGCGGGCCGGATCATGACCGCGCAGAAGAGCGGGAGCATCGTCTTGTATTCATCGATCCGCTCCCTGACCGTCGAACCGGGCCAGTCGGCTTACGCGGCGACCAAGGCGGGCATTCTCCAGATGGTGCGCACCGCGGCCTCCGAGTTCGGTTCCGCGGGAGTGCGGGTGAACGCGATCGGGCCGGGCGTCATCGACACGCCGCTCACCGCGCAGATCAAGAACAACACCGCCTGGTACGAGGCCTATGCCGCGAAAAGCATCATGAACCGCTGGGGCAAGCCCGACGAAGTGGCGGCAGCGACACTCTTCCTGTGCGCCCCCGCGGCGAGCTACATCACGGGCACGATCCTGTTCGTCGATGGCGGTTGGACCGCCCACGACGGTCGGTTCACGCCGCCGGGGATGTAGCAGGAAGGTAGCAGCGAGCCGCCAGAATGCGGGAGGGTATTTGCATGCAGGGATGCTTCTTCGGATTCGCGATGTCGTTTGTCTGGGCGGCCGCGGCCGTGGCCGCCCCCGCGGAGTGGACAGCCACGAAGCCCGCTTCCCTCGCCGGCGCCCCCGACATCGAGCACTCGGTGTGGAGCGCTTCGCGGCCGCCGGGCGGGCCGTTCGACCGGATCGAGGTCCACCGCTATCGCACGAAAGCGGCGCCCATCGCGGCGATGCTCTATCTGCCGGGCACGAACATGAACGGCGAGGCCGCGCTCACGAGCGAAGAGCACAACCTGTGGATCTTCCTGGCCCGCCGCGGTGTCGAGGTTTTCACCGTCGACTACAGGACGCGCTTT
>CAZBTT010000780.1:0-2021 GCA_964494295.1 uncultured Acidobacteriota bacterium | reverse complement strand
GGATGCGTACGGCGAGGCCTATCAGCATGTCGCGATACTCGCGGGTCGCTCCGGTCAAGGCGATCGTCGCCGCGTCCACCATCTCCTCGCGCGAGTCACGGACCCTGCGGACGAGCCGAGCCAGCATCGGGTGGAACCAGAACAAGGCGAGGAGCGCTTCTTCCATCACAAGCAGCAGTCCGTGGCCGCGATCCAGATGGATGGCTTCATGGACGAGAGCCGCGCGCCTCCAGCGTTCGGGCAGGCTGATGAAATTCCCCGGAACAAGGATCACCCGCCCCAGGAATGAGGCGGCGGGCGACTGGATCGCTCCGCTCTCGCGTACGCGGAGACCAAGCGAGCTGGGGACGTCTACTGGTTTCGACTCGCGCGTGATCGACGCAAGTCGCGCCAGGCCTCGGCCGAGACGAATCAACTGGATCAGCGTACCCGCGGCCCAGAGCGCGAGGATAGCGGTCTGCCACGAGGGAGTGATGGTGGCGATCGCGCGATCCACCGCACCCGACGTGGCGAGAAAGACCGCGGCCTCAGACGGCAGGGCCGTAGCCTGGGCGCGACTCAGGAGCCAGGGTGAGGCCAGGCAGAGAAGGAGGGTCGCGAACCAGAACCGTGCGCGCACCCGGGGATGCGCGGGCCGCAGCAACGGGGCGCACGCCTCGGCACACAGGCCGATCAGGAGGATCTGCAGGCTCCACACGGTCACGAGGTCCAAGAAGTTCATGGGCGCCCCTTGCTGGCTTTGTTCCCGCGCGATTTCAAGACGAGGTCCTTGACCTCCTCGGGGGTGAGCCGCGATTCGTCGACGAGATGGGCCATGAGGGAATGAGGGGAGCCCGCGAAGACGCGATCGACGAAGTCGCGGACCAGGCCGGAAAGCGCCCGCTTCTGCGAGACCTTCGGGCGGTACTTGAACTGCCGGCCCTCGCCAATGCGCACCAGATGGCCCTTGGCGACCAGAATGTTCATGAGCGTCACCACCGTGGTGTAGGCGACGGGTTTTTCGACCGACAGCGCGTCCGTGACCTCCCGCCCGGACGCCTGGTCCAGCGCCCACACCACGTTCATGATGCGGAGTTCCTGTCGGGTGAGCGGTGGAATCATCTACTAACTACTAAGACATTAGTAGCAGAACCGCCGACTTGTCAATGCCGTTTTCTTGAACCAGCCCGGGAACGGAGGCCGGACCGGGTCGCCCTACCGAACGAGAGCCAGCTCGTAGGCGGCCGCTTCGAGGTCGTTGCGGATGAGCAGGATCGGCGCCGCGAAGGCGGGAGGATTCCAGGTTTTTCCATCGAGGGCCTGGAAACGGGCGACTTCGATCAGCCGCTCGGGATTGGGCTCCACCAACACGACCTCGCCGGTTTCGGTGTGCACGAGCAGGTGCTTCCCGGCCAGGATGAGTTGGCCGTGACCAAAGCGCCCCTCTTTCCAGCGCCGTTCGCCGGTCTCGGGGTCGAGGCAGACGAAGACACCGTCATCGAGGCCGTACACCGACCCCTCGTGAAGGATCATGTTGGCGAATTTCGATTTGAGCCGCGGGGTCGCCCAGAGGAGCTTCGCGGCAAGACCGCCGTCTCCTGAGGTCCCGAGTTCGAAGACTCTCGAGCCGACTCCGTAGCCGATGGAGAACAGAACGCGATTGGGGGAGATCAGGAGGGGCTGAGCAGCTCGGGGGCGGTCGGGTGGAACTTCGTGGGTCCAAAGTTCCGCGCCCGTCGAAGGATCGTGTCCGGCGACCGTGTCCTTGTTCAGCATCACGATCTGTTCGCGCCCCGCGAGGGTCATGAGGGCGGGCGACGAGTAGGCGAGGACCCCATTGCCGGCCGCCCAGACCGGCTCCCCCGTGTGACGATCGTAGGCCACGAGCGCCTTCCCCGGCGAACCGCCGGCGGCCACGATCACCCTGCCCCCGAGTACGAGAGGAGAGATCGCGACGCCCCACTCGGGTTCAGGCGAGTTGTTGTCCTTGAGGATGTTCCGGCTCCACAGGAGTCGACCCGAGCTCAGGTCGAGAGCATTGA
>CAZBTT010000779.1:0-2024 GCA_964494295.1 uncultured Acidobacteriota bacterium | reverse complement strand
CGGTGAGCGACTACGCGATGGAGACCGCGACCCAGAAGGCGCAGATCGGCGGAGTCTTGAGCCTGGCCCTTCAGTTCTCTCCCTCGAACCGGATCTCCCTCGAGAACTTCTACACCCACTCCGGCCGCGACGAAGGCCGGCTGTTCCAGGGCCCCAACACCGAGAACAACTTCATCTATCGCAACGAGCGCCTCCAGTACATCGAGGAGGGGCTGCTCTCCACCGGCCTTACCGGCGAGCACTTCTTCTCGGGTCTCTCCAACAGCCGCATCGACTGGCGCGTGAACTACGCCCGCGCCACCCGCGATGAACCCGACCTTCGGGAAACCCACTATCAGCAGAACATCAACGGCACGGGCGCGTTCCTCCTCGCCGACGAATCGCAAAGCGGTTTCCGGATGTTCAACGCCCTCGAGGACGACACCCTCGACGTCTCCGCCAACTGCAGCGTGCTCAAGGCGATCTCCGGCCGGTCCGCTCAGTTCAAGTTCGGCGGCAACTACGTGGAGCGGACGCGGGAGTTCTCATCGCGGCGCTTCCGCTTCATCCCCAACACCGCGAACACGGGCGGCGCAGTCGGGATCAACCTCTCGCAGACTCCCGAAACCCTCTTCGCTTCCGCAAACATCGGCCCGATCTTCCGGTTCAACGAAGAGACCCGTCCGGTGGACGCCTACGATGGCGAAACGAAGACCACGGCCGGCTACGGCATGGTCGATATCGCCCTCTCCGACCGGACCCGGTTCGTGGGCGGCGCGCGGGTCGAGAACTACGACCAGCAGGTCAACACGTTCGACCCGTTCGGGCTCTTTCTCGGCAAGGTCTCGGCCCAGATCAAGAACACCGACGTGTACCCCGGCGCCAACCTCATCTTCTCGGTGAAGCAGGACACCAACCTGCGGATGAGCTACAGCCGCACCGTCAACCGCCCGGAATTCCGCGAACTGGCGGCCTTCGAGTTCACCGACGTGGTGGGCAGCCGCGCGGATCGCGGCAATCCCCAGCTCACCCGGGCCCTCATCCAGAACGTCGACGCTCGTCTCGAGAAGATCAGCGGCGGTCGCGACGTCCTCCCGATCAGCGGCTTCTTCAAGGACTTCGATGCACCGATCGAACGCGTGGTCATCGCCGGCGCCCAGCCCATCGTCACCTACCAGAACGCGCAGAGCGCCCGGAATCTCGGGGTCGAGCTCGAGGCGGCCCGACAGTTCGGTTCGAACCTGTTCGTGAACCTCAACTACACGTTCGTCGACTCCAAGATCACGCTGGCCCCCGCGCAGCGTACGGTTCAGACCTCGCTCGAGCGGTCGCTGGCCGGCCAGTCGAAGAACCTGTTCAACGCCATGGCTGAAGTCGCGGCAAAGGGCTTTTCCGCCCGCGTCCTCTACAACTACTTCGGCGACCGGATCTCCGACGTGGGTTCGAACGAAGCTCCGGACATCATCGAGCAGGGCCGCGGTTCTCTCGACGTGGTTCTTGCCAAGCGGTTCGGCAAGGTCGGCTTCCGTCTGACCTTCGAGAACCTCACCGACACCGAACACCTCTTCACGCAGGGTTCCGAGGAGCAGCGTGTCTACAAGCTGGGTCGTGTGACCGCCTTCTCGCTGAGCTTCAACGCGTTCTGATCCATCTTCCAAAAACACTCCAAGAAATGAACGAACACATGAAGACCTCTTTCCCGGGCGCCTCCCGTCGCATCCTGAGCGTGGCCCTCGCGTTGACGCTCGCCACCTCGCCCGTCGCTTCGGTCTACGCCGACCTCGGTCCGCCCACCACCGTCCCCGGAATCTCCAAGCCGGTGGTCGTGGTCACCGGTCAGGTTCGTGGCTCCGAGTCGTGGACCAACAACTTCGTCTATCTCCTTCGCGGCGCGGTGTTCGTCGAGGACGGCGCGACTCTGAATATCCAGGCCGGCACTCTGGTCGTGGGCGAGGCCGGGAGCGTCGGCACACTCATCGTGAAGCGCGGTGGTCGCCTCAACGCGATCGGCACGCGCGAGCAGCCCATCGTGTTCACCAGCGACC
>CAZBTT010000778.1:0-2027 GCA_964494295.1 uncultured Acidobacteriota bacterium | reverse complement strand
GGCCCGGAGCGTCCGCGGGAGAAGAACGAAGACGTCACCTGATGATCAGAAAGGGCGCGGCGGATCGGCGGGGGCGAAGGTCACTTCGAAGAGTGACTCCGGCCCGACGGTCAGACCGCCGCGAAGTTGTCGCGCCAGATCCGCGACGAGTTGGAGGCCGAGCGATCGCGAGCGTCTCGCATTGAAGTCTTCCGGCAGGCCCACGCCGTTGTCCCTGACCCGCAGGCGAAAGACTCCTTCCTCGATTCGGTGAAGCTCGACCAGAACGGTGCCGCTGCGACTGTCTGGAAACGCGTGCTTCAGGGCGTTTGAAACCAGCTCATTGACGATGAGACCGCAGGGGATGGCCTGGTCCATATCCAGAGCCAGATGCGCCAGATCGAGGTTCAGTTCCACCTGGCCGGGTGTCGTGGTGAGCGCTCGGGCCAGCTGGGCGACGAGCTGACGCAGGTAGGCGCCAAGGTCCACGCCCGCGAGGTTGCCGGAGCGGTAGAGCGTTTCGTGCAGCAGAGCCATCGAGTGGATCCGGTTCTGCATGTTCTTTAGCACCTCCCGCGTCGCGGCGTGGTCGATCCGGCCCGACTCGAGGCGCAGGAGGCTCGTGATCACCTGCATGTTGTTCTTCACACGATGATGGACTTCTTTGAGGAGCGCCTCCTTCTCGTGCAGTGAAGCGGGCAGAGCCGCGTCGGCCTTCTGCGTCTCGCCGCGGGCTCGAATGGTGCTCACACCGAAGGCGAGGTCCTCGGCCAGCTCCCGGAGCAGCCGGAGTTCGTCCTCACCTACCTGGACGCCCAGTCCGGTGTTGAGCACGAGGACGCCAAGGCTGCCCCGTTCGTCCGAGAGGGGCAGGTAAATCCCCCAGCCCAGGCCCGCCCCCTCAATTTCGGCGCGCAGGTGGGACAGTGCCGGAATGTCGGTGAGCGAGGCGATGACCACCACTTCGCCCGAGCGGATCGCAGTGCCGGCCGGTCCCTGCCCCTCCGGCCGATGGGCGGCCCAACTGATCGTCATGCGCCGCATGAAGTCCGGGAGGTTGCCCGCGTGGGCCTGCATTTCCACCGAACTCGCCTCATCGTGCAGGGCGAATCCGACACGCGCGAGCCGATAGCCGCCTTCCTCCACCGCGAGGCGGCATATTCGATCGAGCAACGCGGGTTCGTCGGTCGCGCGGACCAAGGCCTCGTTGCAGCTGCTGAGCATCTTGAGGGCCCGATTGCTCCTCGAGACTTCTGCCTCGGCCTGGCGCCTCTCCGTGATGTCCTCCGCCACGCCCGCTACCCGATAGACCGTGCCTTCTCCGTCGACGACGGGGAACGCCCGATCGCTGATCCAACGGATCGAACCATCGGGCCGGACGATCCGGTACTGCTCGTCGTAAGAGCCGAGGCACTGCTTTGTCCGCGCTGCTTCGATCACTCTTTCCCGGTCTTCGGGGTGGATCGCGGCCAGCCAGTCGAGAGGCGTCGAGTAGAGGGTTTCACCTCTTCGCCCCCAGACTTCGTCATAGGCCGGGCTGATATAGAGCATTTCATTCTTGGCAGGATCGCTCAGCCAGAACACCTCCTTGATGTTCTCCGCGATCTGCCGGAATCGCTGCTCGCTCTCAAGGAGTTGCGCCTGCGAACGCTCCCTCTCCGAGGCGGCGAGCTGGAGCCGGGCGGCATGCTTCTGGACCGTGTCGTAAAGCAGCGTGTTCTCGTACACGACCGCCAGCCTGACCGCCATCGACTGGGCCAGGTGCTCGTCGTCCGGAGTGAACCCTTCGCCACCCGGCGCGTCGGCGACAAACATCCACCCGTGGAGCTGGTTTCCTCTCCGAAGCGGGAGGCCGAGGAAGCTCCCCGTCGCGGAAAGATCGAGGAGCCCGGCCGACCTTCCCGCGGCCCCTTCGTGGTGGACAGGCGTGTGGGCGTCGAGCAGGGACCCGGGCAGCCGTCGGCGATCGAGGGCCACCGCGCGCAAGTGTTCGGCGTCCATGCCCCGCGCGACGATGTGGGCCACATCCTGCCCGCGGGGATCGAGGA
>CAZBTT010000777.1:0-2031 GCA_964494295.1 uncultured Acidobacteriota bacterium | reverse complement strand
CGTGGTGCTGCTCCGCGGGTCACTCTTCGGGAGCCGGCAATGAGCCGGGGCTTCTCGCCGGAGGCCTTTGGCTTCGGCTTCTTCCTGGCCACGGTCGGGCTGATCTTCTTCCTCTCGAATATCGGCTGGGTCGAGGCGATTCCTCTGCTCAAGAAGATCTGGCCGCTCTTCCTCGTGGTGTGGGGCGCCGCTGAGATCGTGGCATCCCGGGCGTCTTCGGATGGCGGAGGTGTCCGATGAAGTTCCGCAAAGTCGCGCTCTTCATCATGATCGTCTCCTTCGGACTCATCGTTGAGGGCATCAACGTCACCCGCAATGTACTCAACGATGAGTCCTTCGAAGGATTCCGCGGCATCCGCCTGGATGGCGACTTC
The DNA here is from genome assembly GCA_964494295.1 of uncultured Acidobacteriota bacterium. Lineage (GTDB taxonomy): Bacteria > Acidobacteriota > Vicinamibacteria > Fen-336 > JAGNNV01 > JAGNNV01. The sequence continues at coordinate 1,657 of CAZBTT010000777.1, read as the reverse complement.
CCGTTCCGGGTCTCGAAATTCTCCGGCCCTTCCGAGGACTTCACGGAAGCGCAGACCAGCGACGCGAAAGGCGTTTCGGGAGTGGAGATCTCGAACGCATTCGGCGACGTGACCGTGCGGCGCACCACGGATCCCAAGGCCGAGATCAGCGTCAGCCTGCGCAAGGAGGTCTTCACCCGGAAGTCGGAGAGTGCGGAAGGAATCTCCGACAGGGTGAAGCTCGTGGTGAACCGCGAAGGCGACGTTCTCAAGATCTCCACGACGCGGGACCCCAAGGCGTCCTACCGTGTGAAAACCCACATCGAGATCGAAACGCCCGAGCCCCTGGACACGCGAATCACCAACCGGCATGGCCGCATCGTCGTGGAGGGCGCCAAGGCTGTGAATGTCTCCGGCGAGTTCGATGAAATGCGAGTCGTTGACGTGACGGGCGACTGCAGCGCGAAGAACCGTCACGGCAGTCTCGAGGTGGTTTCCGCCGCTCTTGGTTGCCGGGTCGAGGTGGAGTACGGAGATGCGCATGTGGAGCGGCTCATGTCTCCGTCCAAGATCGAGGTCTCGCACGGCAGTCTCAACGCGATAGACATGTCCGCCCTCACCGCGAAACTTAAATTTTCCGATCTCCGGGCCCGGAAAATCGCGGGCGCGCTCACCTGTGAAGGGGAACACTCGGAGCTTCGCATCGACGACGTGAAAGGCGACGTCCTGCTGACCAACCGTGGCGACATCGACATCCAGAACGTCGTGGGCAAGGTCACCATCGAAAACCGTCGCGGTCATGTGCGGCTGCTCAAGGCTTCGGGGTCGGTGTCCGTGAAGAACTCCTACGACTCCGTGGAGGCTTCGGACGTCGGCGGATTCCTCGAAGTGACGAGCGAGCATGGCGAGATCCGCGCCCAGCGCTTCCTCAAGGGAGCGAGGCTCGAGACCGATACCGAGGACGTCGACGTGACCGACTTCGAAGGAGCCTTGACCGTGGTCGCCAAGCGCGCGGATGTAGCGGTCAAACCCCTGCGCAAGGTCCTGTCGCCCATCGATGTCCAGATCGATATCGGCGACGTGCGCCTGGCCCTTTCCGACTCCGTGAACGCGCTCCTCGACGCGGGCGTCGAACGAGGCGACGTGGTGGGGGAGGTGGGCGCGCTCAAGTCCTCGGAGCAGGGCAAGCGCCTGCTCAAGGCCACGATCGGTTCGGGCGGACCTCTCCTGAAGTTGCGATCGCGCCTCGGCGACATCAAGGTCTCGACCGAAGACGAACTCGACGTCACCGAGCCCAACTTCCCCGACGCGCCGGAGGTCGATGCGCGTTTCCGGCCCCGCCCCGGCGCCGATCCTCTCCCCGCTCGCCCCATCGCACCCGAAGGGCCGGAGCTGCCGAAGGCTCCGCGTAAGTCGAAGACCGTAGCGCCCCCAGCACCGCCCGAGCCGCCCGCGATCCCCTCGCCCACGCCCGAGGGCCGGTAGCCTCGACCCCGGGGCCGGGGCCGCCCGACGCCCGGGAGGGTTCGGGAGGCCTTTCGGGAGGGTCGTGATAGTGGGGGATTTGCCCGGCCTTGTCTTCGAATCCTGTCATGTTCCGCTGCGTGGCGGCATCAGGCCCATCGGCGACAGGGTGAAGATCTCGACCCCGGTCTCGGTCACGCCGACCGAATGCTCG
>CAZBTT010000776.1:0-2052 GCA_964494295.1 uncultured Acidobacteriota bacterium | reverse complement strand
GGGCCCCTGGTGTGGATTCCGAACGAGCGGGTCCGCCCCTCCGTCCCCGTCCCAGAGGCCGCGACACTCCGGCAGGATCATCGCTGAGCCGGCCATCGCGGCGTCTATGTGCAGTCAAAGACCGTGAGCACGGACGATCTCGGCGATGGCTCCAATCGGGTCCACCGCGGTGGTCGTCGTGGTGCCGGTTGTGGCCACGACCGCGCACGGCTTGAGGCCGGCCGCGATGTCCCTGCGAATCGCATCGGCCAGGGCATCGGGGCGCATCGCGAAAGCGGAATCTGTCGGCACGAGGCGAACGTGATCCCGGCCGAAGCCCGCGAGGAGCGCGGCCTTGTCCACCGAGCTGTGCGCGTGGCCCGAGACGTAAACCACGAGCGGCGAGGGGACCGACTGGATCCCGCCCTTCACGAGCGAGTACGAAGACGCCCGCTCCCGCGCGCAGATCAGGGCGACCAGAGTGCTCGTGGATGCGGTGTCCTGGATGACGCCGCTCCACCTGTCCGACAGGCCCACCATCTGCCGGAGCCAGTCCGTCGTCACCTCTTCGACTTCGGTCAACGCCGGGCTCGACTGCCAGGAGAGACCAAGCACGCCGAGGCCCGTGCTCAGGTAGTCCCCGAGGACGGATGACAACTCCCCGTTCGACGGAAAGTAGCCGAAGAAGCGGGGGTGCTGCCAGTGCGAAAGGCCGGGCACAACGATCCGCTCGAAGTCGCGAAACGCCGCGTCGATCGACTCCGGCGCCTCGGGCGGGGTCTTCGGCAGCTGCGCGCGTATCGACCCGGGCTCCACGGTCGACATGACCGGCCGAGACGAAGTGGTCGCCCGATAGTCCGCGATCCAGTCGATCAGCCGGTGACCAGCCGCGCGGAATTCCTCTGGATTCAGGCTATTTCTCCCAGAAGAACTTCCCGCGCTTCGTCGCCGTCGGCAGAAGCTCATCCATCGTGGCCGCGTCGAAGAGGCGGCCGTTGATCATGGTGTGGCTCACCCGCTCGGTGACGCGGATGTCCATGAGCGGATTGCCGTCGATGACGATGACGTCCGCGAGCTTGCCGACCTCGAGCGAACCGATGTCCTTGTCGAGACCCAGATAGCGCGCGCCGCTGATCGTCGCCGCCTTGAGCACATCATGGTTCTTCATACCGCCCTGGGCCAGCATCCACATCTCCCAGTGGGCGCCGAGGCCCTCGCGCTGGCCGTGGGCGCCGATGTTGACCATGACCCCGCGCTTCGCCAGCTCATTGGCGCTCTTCGAGAGGCTGATGTGGTTGAAGTCGTTGTCGCCCGCGGACATGGTTGGCCGCATGGCCCGGGCGTCCACGTTCTCCTGAGGCACAAAGGTGAGGAGGCGTTTGTTCTGCCATACCCGCGTGCGCTCGTACCAGTAGTACTCGCCGTTGAGGCCGCCGTAGCCGACGACGAGCGTCGGCGTGTAGCCGCTCTTCGTCTGACTCCAGAACTGCAGGGCATCCTCATAGAGGTTCGCCACCGGAACGGAATGCTCAACACCGGTGTTGCCGTCCGCGACCATCGTCATGTTGTGCATGTACAGCGAACCGCCCTCGGGCACCACCATCATCCCGAGTTCGCGCGCGGCGGCCACGATCTGCTGGCGTTGTTCGCGGCGCGGCTGGTTGTAGCTCTTGACGCTGAAGGCGCCCACCGCCTTGAGCTTCTTGAGGTGGAAGCGCGCGTCGTCGAGGGAGTTGATCTCGGCGCGGAAGTCGCCGCCCGCGCCGTAGAGAATCGTCCCCGTAGAGAAGATGCGGGGCGCGGTGATCAGACCGGCGCGCGCCATTTCAGAAGCCGCGAAGACCGTCGACGTGTCGTTCGAGGGATCGTGCACGGTGGTGACGCCGAAACCGAGGCTCGCGTACATCACCCAGTTGCGCTGCGGCACCACTTCCTCGGTGCCGAAGCCACCGTGCCAGTGGACCTCCCCGATCCCCGGCATCACCGTCTTGCCCGCGACATTTACCACCTTCGCACCGGGCTGAACCCCCCGTGGCCCGCCAGGGCCCGCACCCAATACTCGGCTCCCCCCAC
>CAZBTT010000775.1:0-2071 GCA_964494295.1 uncultured Acidobacteriota bacterium | reverse complement strand
ATCTTCAGCCGGCCGATGATCCAGCCGGCGACGATCGCCACGAAGAGGCCAAGGCCCAGGTAGAGCAGGGCGATGCGCCAGCCGAAGAGGCCGAACAGAAGGGTAAGGGCCACCTCGTTGACCATGGGGGCGGAGATGAGGAAGGAGAAAGTGACGCCGAGGGGAACGCCCGCCTGGACGAAGCCAATGAAGAGGGGCACCGCCGAGCAGGAGCAGAACGGAGTGACCACGCCAAGGCTCGCGGCCATGACATTGGCGACCCCCTCGGTGCGGCCGGCGAGCATGGCGCGCGTGCGTTCGGGCGTGAAGTAGGAGTTGACCATCCCCATGACGAAGACGACGCCGGTCAGAAGCATCAGAACTTTGGGCGTGTCGTAGAAGAAGAACTGAAGTGCGCCGCCGAGGTGGCTCGCGCGATCCACGGGCAACGCGGCAACGATGGCTTCGGAGACCGGAACGAGAACGCTGTAGAGAAGTGCCCACGCGATCGCAGCAACGGCCAGGAACGTCCTCGGCCGTGCAACTGCGAGTTTTGCAGGTGCGGGCGGGACCGCTCCGGTCGCGATCGGCGCGGGAGGAATACTGACGGCGGTCATGCGGCCGGTCGGTCAGTTTGTCTTCCGTGGTAGCCGGCGAGACCGACGACGCGCGCGAGGCGGGCGCGCGAGGGATATTCGCCTTGCAGGACCACGAGGTCGTCCACGAGGATCAGGGGCAGCGAAGCCTCGCCTCTTATGAGGAGCTGCTTGACCTGCTGTCGCCGCGCGACTTCATCTGGAGCGGCCGCCGGATCGAAGCGCTCGACGAGGGCCCCGGTGGTCTCCAGCCAGTCGAGGCTGTCCTCGAGCACGTTGAATTGGCGGTCGTTGCTGACGCTCACCATGCCGATGATGGGCGTGGGGACACTACGGAAAGCAGTGACGTGGGTCATGATTTCCTCCTCTTCATGCTGCGCCCTGGGGCGCCGGGAACCAGTGACGCGTGCGGGTGCAGACGGCGCACACCGACAACATCACGGGCACTTCGATCAGGACTCCCACCACCGTCGCGAGGGCCGCGCCGGATTCAGGACCGAATAGGGCGATCGCGGTGGCGACGGCCAGTTCGAAGAAATTGCTCGCGCCGATCAAGGCGCCGGGCGCCGCCACCGCGTACTCGACCTTGAAATAGCGCATCAGGCCGTAGGTCAGCGAAGAGTTGAAGTACACCTGAATCAGGATGGGCACGGCGATGAGCGCCACGTGAACGGGCTTGGTGAGGATGTTCCCGGCCTGGAAAGCGAAGATCAGGACCAGGGTGGCCAGAAGGGCCATCATGCTGACGGGAGCGACCGGGCAGCAGGACTTTTTCGAACCACTCGGCTCCGCGGGTTCGGATGAAGCCCTGCCGGAGGGCCATGCCCGCGGCCAGAGGGATCACAATAAAAACGATCACGGAGTAGAGCAGCACCGTGAAGGGCACTTCGAGCGAAGACGCTCCGCTCACCAGAAAGCGCACGATGGGCGCGAAAAGGAGCAGCATGATGAGGTCGTTCACCGACACCTGAACCAGGGTGTAAGCGGGATCTCCGTCCGAGAGATAGCTCCAGACGAAGACCATGGCGGTGCAGGGCGCGGCGGCCAGGATGATGCAGCCGGCTATGTACTGATCGGCGTCCGAGGCGGGAATCCATGGGCTGAAGACGACCTTGAAGAAGAGCCAGGCAAGCGCGGCCATGGAGAAGGGCTTGACCAACCAGTTGACGATCAGGGTGACGGCGAGTCCGGCGGGGCGGCGGCCCACTCCGCGGATCGCGGTGAAATCCACCTTCATCATCATCGGCGTAACCATCAGCCAGATCAACACCGCGATAGTGAGGTTGATGTGGCTACCGCTTCCGAATTCCAGCGAGCGAACGGTGTGGACAACCGCAGGGAGCAAGCGGCCGAGAGCAACGCCGGCGGCCATGCAGAGCGCTACCCAAAGCGACAGGTAGCGCTCAAAGAAGGCGAGACGCGGCATGTATCAGGAACAGCAGGAAGGCCCGCAGCAGGGCGCCTTCGCAGGCACCGGTTTGCGTGCGCGAAGGAAG
>CAZBTT010000774.1:0-2072 GCA_964494295.1 uncultured Acidobacteriota bacterium | reverse complement strand
GCGAAGGCGATGCCGAGGTCGCGGAAGACCTCGTACGTAATCTGCCATTCGCCATCCCATCGGACCGCGGTTTGGTCAGTCGTTTCCGGCGCGTCCACCGCGTAGCGCTCCACCGACGCGCCATCTGGGCGCTTCAACTCATCGAGGCGACGATTGAGGGCAGCGAGCGCGTAGACCGGGCTCTCCCGCTCGCCCGCCAGGTCGCCAAAGACAAAGGCCACGGGCCGAAGGTCCTTGTGGAACACGGGCTGGTCCTCTTCCTCGAAGGTCACGCGCGTCAAGTCGTCGAGAGCGACAGCACCCGCGGAGCCGTCGACGCGTAACGACAGACGCCTTGTGAGATCGGCGCGATCGGTCGCGGACAGCCGGACGCGCACGGGCACGGGCTCGCGAGATGTGGGCGCATCGAGCTGGGCCACGTCGCGGCCTTCACCGGGACCGGCTAGAGCCTCAACCGCGTCGACGGCAGCGATGCCCAGGAGGCCCGCCTTCGCGGAATCAACGGCCACGTCGACGCGAGAACTTGAAGCCTCGAGCGTGTCGTCCACATCCACAACACCGGGGGTTGTCTCGAAGATGTCGCGCACTTGCCGGGCCAGCGACTCGCGGGCGGGGGCATCCGGGCCGTAGATCTCCGCCACCAGCGTGTCTTGAACCGGCGGGCCGGGAGGGATCTCAACGACCTTCACGCGCGCGCCGCGGCGTTTCGCGATCTCGAAGAGGGGAAGGCGGACGAGCTTGGCGAGATCGTGTGTGGTCGCGTCCCGCTTCGACTTGTGCGCGAGGTTCACCTGAAGATCGGCGCCGTTTGGCGACCGTCTGAGGAAGTAGTGCCGGATGAGACCGTTGAAGTTGAACGGCGCCGGAGCGCCCGCGTAGATCTGCACGTTCGCCACTTCCCGCACCGTGGCGAGGTAGCGGCTCATCTCCCTCGCGGTCTCGAGTGTGACTTCAAGCGGCGTGCCCGCGTCGTGGTCGACGAGAACCTGGAATTCGTTCTTGTTGTCGAGCGGCAGCATCTTCACGCGCACAAAGCCTGCGCCGACGAGCCCCATAGCACCCGCGAGCAGCAGGATGACGAGTGCCAGAAAGCCCCAACGAGCCGAAGACCGCCGGATGAGAGCCGACATCGCGCGGCGGTAGAGCCGCGTGCTCCATCCCTCCCGGGCGCGTTCCGCGTGCGCATCCTCCCGATGCGGCTTGAGGATCCGGCGCGCGGCCCAGGGCGTCACGATGAAGGCGACCGCGAGGGAGAACAGCATCGCGGCCGACGCGCCATTCGGAATCGGACGCATGTAGGGCCCCATGAGGCCACGCACGAAAGCCATCGGCAGGATGGCTGCGATCACCGTGAACGTCGCGAGGATGGTGGGATTGCCCACTTCGTCCACGGCTTCGACGATCGATCTCATGAAGGGCTGGCCCACCTTCTCCCTCAAGTGGCGTTCGATGTTCTCCACCACCACGATGGCGTCATCCACCAGGATCCCGATCGAGAAAATGAGCGCGAACAAAGTGATGCGGTTCAAGGTGTAACCGGCAAGGAAGTAGACGAGCAGGGTCAGAGCAAGAGTCACCGGAACCGCGATGCCGACCACGAGGCCGCTCCGCCAGCCCATGGTGAACGCGATGAGCCCGACCACCGACAGGGTCGCGACCACAAGGTGTCCAACCAACTCGTCCGACTTCTCCCTGGCGGTTTCTCCATAGTTGCGCGTGACGTCGATATGGACATCACGCGGCAGGAGTCGCGCACGGAGCGTCTCGATCTTCTGAAGCGCCTGCTCGGCGACCTCAGTGGCGTTGGCACCCGGGCGCTTGGCGAGTGCGATGGTGACCGCCGGCCACGCGGCGCCCGCGGGTCGGCGCGCGGTGGCGCCTTCGGACCCGGCCACGAAGAACACCGCGTCGGTGGTTTCGTCGGGGCCGTCGATGATCGTGGCGACGTCGCGAACGTAAACGGGCCGGCCGGAGCGCACCGAAAGAACTATGTCCGCGACATCGCGCGAACTCTCCAGGGACAAGCCGCCCACCACGCGCACCTCACGGTTGTTCCGCACGCTGGTGCCCCC
>CAZBTT010000773.1:0-2088 GCA_964494295.1 uncultured Acidobacteriota bacterium | reverse complement strand
GCGTCGGCACTGCGTCTACGAAACTTCGGAATCGTGTGCCTCCTTGCTCGGCTCGGTTGGGCGCAAAGGTCGCGGACGGACCGCTGTGACTCGCGCCCAACGCCCCGGTCGCCAGCGACCCACTGCAGTACCGGCCACGCTCCTTCCTCAGGCTCGACCTCGGAAGCGGGCTGGACTCTCCAGCGTCAGATGAACTTCTTGCCCGCGACCCAAAGCTCCATCAGCGGACGTTTGGGGCCGCGGCAGATCGAAACCGGGTGCTCGCGCTCGTAAGGCATCGCAAGCGGGTGCGTGATTGCCGCGACCTCTTCGACGCGCTCAAAACTCTCCAGCAGATCCTGTCGGGAGACGCCAACAATGATCACGGTTGTGGCCTGAGGATTTCCCGGCCCCCAAAGGTAGAAGTTGTTGTGCTGACTGACCGCGCGTGGAAGGCCCAGAGCCCGCCCGTAGTAGTTGATAGCGCCCGCCTCGCCATAGTTGCTTGTAGCGATGATCGTCCGGCGGCGCTCGTCCTTGGGGAGTGAGTTCCACGCGCGCGCGGTGATGCGCGTCAGTTCCTCCCAGCCGAACCGATCCGCGATGTGCTGAGGAAGAACGCCAAGGGCGCTCTTCACCGCCGCCTTCGGCACAATGCCGATCGTTTGAAGGTAGGGGCCCACGCGCTCGGCTTCGAGAAGTGGAACCACCACGGGGAGAGGGACGGCGGCGGAGAGCAGGAGTATTACCAGCAGAACCGGACGAAGGCGCGTGAGTCGCTCACCGCTGAACCAGCCTTCGGCAACCACGGCTCCGGCGGCCAGAAGCGCCAGCATGGCCGGGGCGAGGTAATAGGCCTTCCCGTTCATGAACACGAGGAAGGCGACACAGAAAATGATGCCCAGGCCACGATCGGTGCGCGCACGGGGCGAAGCGATGAGCCACACTAGACCGGGGATCCAGAAAAGTGCGTTCAGCGGTCCGAAGTCGAGGATCTGCGCGGTGAAGAACCGCCACGGCCCGAGAGAGACGTTCTTGTTCCGGCCGGCGTTGCTCACGAACTCGGCCGTGGGCCAGTCGTTCTGGATCTGCCACACGATGTGCGGAGCGAAAAGACCGAGCGCGATCGCGGCGGCGAGCCACGGTCCGCGCGTCTTCAGGTGAGATCGAAGCGGAGTGGCCAGCAGAACCACGCCAACCCCCGCGCCCAGCGCCAAAACGCTGATCTTGTTGAGAAGGCCCAGGCCAAGGACCACGCCGAGCGCGATCCAGGTGCGAGTCGCGGCGGCCGGCGCGAGACGGCCCAACCTGAGCACGAGGTGAAACGTCCCCAGCCAGAACAGGAAGTCGAAGGCATTCATCGAATAGAAGCCGGTGATGCCGAAGAGGGAAGGGGCGGCCAGAACCGAGACCGCCGCCATGGCCCGCGCGAAGGCCCCGCCTCCCAGAGCGCCCGCGAGCGCACTGGTGAGAAGGACGATGGCGCCACCGGCCAGCGAGGGCAGGACTCGAAGGGAGTGGATCGAATCTCCGAACACCGATCGCCAGGCCGCGAGGATGAGAATCGAAAGCGGCGGATGGTCGACATAACCCATCGCCAGGTGGTCCGCACAGGCGAGGTAATAGAACTCGTCCCTGAATACCGGATACCGGGGTCCGAAAACCATCTGAAGACCGAAAAAGGCCAGAGCGGCCAGCCAGACGACCAACGAGTTCACGCTCCCCAGAGCACGCCGTTGTCGATCTCCGCGATCGACCGCCGACCGGTCAGCGCCATCGCGATCTGAAGTTCCCGACGAAGGATCGTGACCGAGCGCGACACGCCCGCCGCCCCGGCGACGCCGAGCGCGAACAGGTAGGGCCGGCCGATGAGCACGGCGCTCGCCCCCATGGCGATCGCCTTCAGAATATCGGTCCCCCGGCGGATGCCCCCGTCCACCAGCACGGGCAGACGTCCGGCAATCTGCTCGACCACGGCGGGAAGCGCGTCGATGGTGGCCGGAACCGTGTCCAGGTTCCGTGCTCCGTGGTTCGAGACGATGATCCCCGACACACCGAGCCGCGCGGCCTGATCCGCGTCGTCGGGATCGAGCACACCTTTGAGCAGCA
>CAZBTT010000772.1:0-2092 GCA_964494295.1 uncultured Acidobacteriota bacterium | reverse complement strand
TTCCTCCTGGCCGAGCGTCAGAATCGCGTCCACCTCAAAGGCGAGGGGCTGCAGCTTCGGACCCGCATCGTCAGAATCACCCTCATTCGCCGGGCCGAGGCCGGGACTTGACGCGCGACAGCCGCTGTTGCTAGCGTTCGATTCGTCCTTAAAACCGTACTCGTATGTCGTTTCTCCGGCGGTCACGGAGGTCGGGCGGGTCGAATGTCGACTCGGTTCTTGGCGCTCCTTCGTTCGGTGACGTAGACGAGTCGAAAGGCCGAAGGAGGCCTAGCAAAAATGATCGAAGGCAAAGTGAAGTGGTTCAACGAGTCCAAAGGTTTTGGATTCCTCTCGCGTGATGGCGGACCTGATGTGTTCGTCCATCACTCGGAGATCAAGGCCGATGGCTTCCGTACGTTGAACGAAGGCGATCGCGTCAGCTTCGAAGTCGTGGACAGCCCCAAGGGTCCGCGCGCCGCTAACGTCAACAAGATCTAAGCGGTCCGTTCGAAGAAGCCCGTCGCTTCTTTGCCCGGGGTTTCGAGCCCGTCTCGAAATTCCCGGGCTTTTTCTTTTCTGAGTTGGGGGGCCGCAAAGTGCTCAGCCCCCCACAAACGAGCGAGCCGGAGGCAGCGACTTTGCCCTGGCGGACTCGCAAGAGACCGTCCAGAAAACCCCCGCGCTTCGGCCGGAGTCAATCCGGCCTGCGCTAGCCAGCGAAGCTCCACATGTCCCAAGTCCTGAAAACCTTGCGCCGTGCCGGCCAGATCGCTCGCGAAGCGCGTGATCTGGGCGCCGCCCTGATCGTCCCCGGGGCTTCTCTCCGCGCGGTCTGCGAGGCCGTCGAGGCGGAGATAGAGAAGCGCGGAGGCAAACCCGCCTTCCCCGCCCAGACCTCGGTCAACGACATCGCGGCCCACGACTGCCCCTCACCCGACGATGACCGGACGTACCAGGAGGGCGATCTCGCGAAGCTCGATATCGGCGTGCACATCGACGGATGGGTCGTCGATACCGCGACCACGGTCAACGTCGGCGGGTCCGGGAATGGACGCATGATCGAAGCCGCGCGACAGGCGCTGGCCGCCGCCGTCCAGACCGTGAAACCCGGATTGCCGGTGAAGGAGGTGAGCGCCGCGATCGAGCGGGCGATCACCAGCGCCGGTTTCACGCCACTCGAAAATCTATGCGGCCACGGCGTCGGCCACTACATCGTGCACGCGCCGCCCGCGATCACCAACACGGTTCGCGCGGCCGAGGGGCGCCTGCCGATGCGGGGCGTGATCGCGATCGAGCCCTTCGCCACCGACGGCCACGGCCGCTCCGGCGCGCGCGGAACTTCGGAAGTATTCCGGCTGCTCCCCGCCGCGAAGGATCGTCTCCAGGATTTCGGCGTGGAGCGGGATTTCGCCGAGGCCCTGCTCTCCTGGCGCGGCCTTCCGATCGCGAGGCGCTACTTTCGGGCGTTCGGCGACAAGCTCGTCTCCGAGGTCTTCCAGAAGCTCGAGCGCGCCCGCCTTCTTCACTCCTACCCCCCGCTCGTGGCTCTTTCGGGACGCCCCGTCGCCCAGGCCGAACACTCGGTGTACCTTGGCCCCGAAGGGGTCATACAACTTACATGAGCTGGGGGGCCGCAATTCCTTTCGCATGCCTGCTCAGCCCCCCAGACCCCCCTCGCTGCGGCCGGAGTGAATCCGGCCTGCGCTCGTGGATCCCATGACCCAAAACAGCCGACTGGCGTATTCGACCGCGGGCGGCGAGACAACGGCGCCCAAAGCGCTTGCGGCCGAGATGGAGCGTAAGACGAAGGGCGCGCGAATTCGGCTCGAGAAGCGGGCGTCGGGCCGAGTCGTCACCGTCATCGCGGATCTCCCCGGTACGGCGAGCGAGATCGAAGCCCTCGCAAAGCTTCTGAAGACGCGCTGCGGCACCGGGGGCTCCCTGAAGGACCTCGATATCGAACTCCAGGGCGATCGGCGGGACGCGGTCCAGGGAGTGCTGCGCGAAAGGCGAATTCCTCACAAACTCGCGGGCGGCTGAAGACGTCCTCGGTGAGTTCCCGTGTCTATACTGACGACGTGGCTGCATCCGTAACGCGACGAAGGACTCT
>CAZBTT010000771.1:0-2102 GCA_964494295.1 uncultured Acidobacteriota bacterium | reverse complement strand
CACGCGGAAGATGACTTTGATCAGCCGCGCGCCCCGGGGGTCAAGGCCGACCATGGGCTCGTCGACGAGCACGGCCTTGGCATGGTGCAGAAACGCCGAGCACATCACCACGCGCTGCTTCATACCGTGCGAGAAGGCTTCGATGAGTTCGTCCTTCCAGCGGCTCAGCTCGAAGAGGTCGAGCAACTCGAGGGCGCGCGACTCGAGGGCCGGACCCTCCATCCCGTAGAGCCCACCGCAGAACTTAAGGAACTCGAACGCGGTGAGCTTTTCGTAGATGAAGGGGCGGTCGGGCACGAAGCCGAGGGCCGCCTTCGCTCTCTCCGGATGCGTCGCGAGATCCGCGCCATCGATGGTCACCGTGCCGGACGTTGGCTTCAGGAGACCGGCGATCATGCGAATGGTCGTGGTCTTGCCCGCGCCGTTGGGGCCGAGGAAGCCGTGGATCTCTCCTGGCGGGACGATGATCGAGACGCCGTTGACCGCGTCAAAGGAGCCGAAACGCTTATGGATGTTGTTGACTGTGATCATGGAAGGGGGCGAAGCCGTGGGCCGGGGCGGCGCCAGCAGCTCTCCTTGCTCTGCGGCAGGGGAAGATCGAGGGCGAGCGTTGGAAGCTCGGTGCGGTCGGCGCCGACGAGGGGCTTGGTGTTGCTTTGCGGGCCGTCGACCATTTCGAGGACCTTGATCTTCGCGCGGCCGAGCAGGGGAAGGATCGCGGCCTGTCGATCGAAGCCGCCGCGCGCCATGCGGACGTGGCTGACATCGGCGGGGAACTGGTTGAGCGTGGGGTCGACGGGAATCCACACGCCGGTCTTGCCGTCCGTGGTCGACCTCGCGTCGCCCACGAAAACCTCCGGCCACGCGTGATAGTAGAAGGCGCCGCGCATGCTGACGAGACCAATGGCGACACGCGCGGGAATCTTCGCGGCGCGGGCCATCGCCACATAGAGGGCGGTGTGTTCGTTGCAGTCGCCCACACGGGTGCGCAGCACTTCCACCGCGGACGGGATGCTCATGGTGGGCTTCTTCTCGAGCACCGCGTTCACGTACCGGACCAGCAGTTCGGCTTTCTTTCGCGCGGTGGCGTTCTCGCCCACGCGTTCGAGGGCCTTCGCGGTCTCGGCGATGATCTCCGGCGCGTCGCTCTCGATGAAAGGTTCGCTCATCAGCGCGGTCTGAATGTCATCCGGAATCGGACCGGCCCTCAGGTTTCGCGGATCCACGATCTCCACCACGTTGCCGGTCACGGTCTGGCCTGCGCCATTCAGTTCGTCCGGTGTCCCCGGCAGATCAGCTCCGGAGAACTCGAGCCGCAGGCGCTCGAGGCCCGCCGCATCCTCTATGTTCCGTTTCGTGTCGGGCTGAATCGCCGCGGTTTCGATCATGTCGGCCTTGATGTCCTGCGACATCGCGAGCGCAGTCGCGCGCTCGCGGCTCTCGCGGATCACCACCATCCCCATGGTGCTCTCTTCCTTGACGATTTCGCCCACCTCGGTGATCCATGACGTGGCGGCGATGCCGGCGTAGGTCATCTGCATCTTGAACGCGGGCATGGGCCGGTCGAGGATGCGGACCACTTCCCGCTTGCCGATCTCGATGGTGGCCATGCCATTGGTGAGGGTCGCGGGATCGAAGATCTGGATCTGATGCCGCGCGCCTTCGGTGAGGCCCATCGCGAGGATCCGCTTCGGCAGGTTGAGCGAGAGCACCGGTGGTTCCTTCAACTCGATGGTCCGCGAACGTTCGCCCCCGCCGGGCGAGGCGACCTTGATGAGCAGCCGCGTGGAGTTCTCGAGCGCTCCTTTGATCGCGATGGGTCCGGTGCCCGGGTCGAGCGAGAAGGAGAAGTCCTGAAGCGAGTACTGCGCGTCGACGTTCACCTCGGTCTTGAGCTTCGACGCGATGCTGTCGCCCATGAGCGTGATGATCATCTGCCCGTCTTCTTGAAGCTTGAAGCCGCCCTCGGGCCGTTCGGTCATCTGGCTCACCGGGAAGCCGATCTTCTCGCCGCGGTAGTAGATGCCGCTCCAGCGCGCTCGCTCGCCGTAGGCCGCGAGGTCGGAGGTGAGCGTGAGGGCAGTCTGCTCGCTCGCCTTGCG
>CAZBTT010000770.1:0-2109 GCA_964494295.1 uncultured Acidobacteriota bacterium | reverse complement strand
TCGGTGGCGGTGGGCGACTTCAACGGGGACGGGAAGCAGGATCTTGCGACGGCGAACGTCAGCAGCAACGAGGTCTCGATTCTGACCGGAGACGGCGCGGGCAGTTTTTCGGCCGCGATCAACTTCGTGGTGGGAATCAACCCAGCTTCGGTGGCGGTGGGCGACTTCAACGGAGACGGGAAGCAGGATCTGGCGGTGGCGAACGCATCCAGCGGCAACGTCTCGATTCTGACCGGTGACGGTACGGGCGGTTTTGCCGCCGCGGTGAACTTCGGCGCCATATTCCGGCCGTATTCAGTAGTGGTGGGCGACTTCAACGAGGACGGGAAGCAGGATCTTGCGATGGCGGGACCCTTCAGCAACCACGTCTCGATTCTGACCGGTGACGGTACGGGCGGTTTTGCCGCCGCGTTGCACTTCGGCATCGGATCCAACGCGCGGTCGGTGGCGGTGGGCGACTTCAACGGGGACGGGAAGCAGGATCTTGCGACGGCGAACGTCAGCAGCAACGACGTCTCGATTCTGACCGGAGACGGTGCGAGCAGTTTTTCGGCCGCACTCAACTTCTTGGTGGGGACCAACCCGTCTTCGGTGGCGGTGGGCGACTTCAACGGGGACGGGAAGCAGGATCTTGCGACGGCGAACGGCAGCAGCAACGATGTCTCGATACTCAGAAACACCACGCCTTTCTCCTGCTCAGCAGGGACATGGTCGCCCAATGGACTGGATTCTCCCGCCGTCTGTGTTCCCGCGGCCGCAGGCCATTTCGTGGCCGCGGCCGGCGCAACGTCCGAAGTACCCTGCTCGGTCGGCTTCTTCCAGCCTCTCACCGGCCAGACGTCGTGCAATCCGGCCCCGGCAGGCTCGTTCGTGAACGCCGCCGCCGCGATTGCGGCCACACCGTGTTCGGCGGGCTCCTACCAGGCGCTCACCGGGCAGACTTCCTGCACGCTCGCATCACCTGGCTTCTATGTCCCGGGTTCGGGTGCGACCACCCAGACCGCGTGCGCTCCCGGCTTCACTTCGGGCGCCGGCGCCACGGTGTGTGTTCCTTCGACCACGACCCTCGTGAACATAACGGGCACGCCGGCCTCAGCGAACGAGGGGTCGCCTTCGGGCACGACCAACTTCGTGTTCACGCTGACGCGCACAGGCCCGGCGACGGCCTTCAACGTGAACTACACGTTGACGGGGACCGCGGTGGCGCCAGAGGATTACCCCGTGCTTTCGGGAACGGTGAACTTCAGCGCGGCGGCGACGACGCGGACCATCACGGTGGCGATCCGTCGCGATACCAAGTTCGAGATCGACGAGAGCGTGATCTTGACCTTGACGGCCGCTGATAACGGCGTAGTTGTTGGCGGAACCTTTACGGCCAGCACGACGGTACTGAACGACGACACACCCCCGACGATATCGATCGGGAACCGGACCGTGACGGAAGGTGCTCTGGCGAACTTCGTAGTGACGCTGTCGAACGGGAGCTACCTGCCGGTTTCGGTGACGGCGACAACGGCGGACGGCACGGCGAACGGGGTTGTGACGGCTCCCTTCCCGCAGGCGGACTACACCGCGAACCCGGGGACGGTCGTCACGTTCGCCGCGAACGCGACGGCGTTGTCGCAAAACGTCGTGATCCCGACGGTGAACGATACGGTCTACGAAGGCGGGGCCCTCGGCGTCAAGGAGACCTACTTCGTGAATCTGAGCGCTCCCACGAATGGCATCATCGGAATCGGCACGGGGAACGGTCTGATCACGGACGGCGAGGTGTTGCCGACGGTGTCGATCACGGCTCTGGCGAGTCAGGGAGAAGCGGTTTCTCCGTATGTGTTCACGGTGACGTTGAATCGTCAGAGCGTGGAGACGGTGACGGTCACGGCGACGGCGATTGATGGAACCGCGCAGCAGACAGCACCCCCGTTTCTTCAGGCGGACTTCAACTCCCTGAGCCAGGTTGTTACCTTCGCTCCTGGTGAGACGTCCAAAACGGGCCATGTAACCATCATCCATGACCTGATCGACGACGTCAACGAGACGTTCCCTGTCCAGCGTGACGGCACGGTTAACGGTGGTCCGGGCGCAGCACACCCGACCGGCCCTCAGCCC
>CAZBTT010000769.1:0-2112 GCA_964494295.1 uncultured Acidobacteriota bacterium | reverse complement strand
AAGGAGGGTCGCCTTCACAAGGGTGGATGCGAGCGAAAAGAAGGACGAGTACGAGACCTCGATCTGGCTCGCCGCGACCGATGGCCGGACGCCTCCACGACGCTTCACTGCGGGTCCACGCGACAGCGCGCCGCGCTTGTCTCCGGACGGGACGCTCCTGGCCTTCGTCCGCGTGGCCGAGAAGGACGGCAAGCGTCAGCCTCCACAGCTCTACCTGATTCCGATGTGGGGAGGGGATCCGAAAGCGATCACCGACCTGCCGAAGGGCGCGGGGGCTGCGACCTTTTCACCCGACGGAAAGACCATCGTCTTCACCAGCACCACGACGGACGAAGACATCAGGCTCGCCAAGAATCCTCCCAAGGAGCCGGCCAAGGAATACGACGTGAAGGTGATCACGCGAGCGGTGTATCGGTCGAACGGCGGCGGCTACAACGATCCCACGCGCCGGCCCCAGATTTACGCGGTCACGCTGTCCGACGGCTCGGCCACCGAACCGCGACAGGTATCGAGCGACCCCTTTGGCGCGACGGCCCCGCTCTTCTCGAAGGACGGCGCGACGATCTACTACCGCTCCCTTCATGTGAAGGAGCCTTACTACGAGGACACGCGGAGCCAGGTCTGGTCCGTGCCTCTGGTCGGCGGCGAGTCGAAGGTCGTGTTCGACTTCGAGGGAGGCATCGGGGATCTGGACTTCTCGCCTGACGGGAAACGGATGGCGTTCATCGGCTCGAAGAACACGAAGCCAACACGTTCGTTCGATCAGTCCGATCTGTTCATGTCCGAGGTCACAAGTGGCGGGATCGGCGTGCCCAGGAACCTCACCGCAGCTTACGACTACGAGATCGGCGGCGGCGTGGGCGGCGATCAGGCGCCTCCTCGGGGTGGTTCAGCGGGCGGACTGGTCTGGAGCGCCGACGGAAAGTCGATTCTGGTGAAGGTCGGAGAACAGGGACGCGCGAACCTGAAGCGGATCGACACGACCACCGGCGCGGTCACGCCACTGACCAGCGGCGATCAGGACATCATGCAGTACTCGGCGTCGGCCGATACCAAGACCCTGGTGGCGCTTATCTCAAACACCGTGGTCCTCGGGGATCTCAACCGCGTTGATGCCGCCACCGGCGCGGCCACGCGGTTGACCTCGTTCAACGACGAACTCTGGAACTCACTCGACCTCTCGCCCGCGGAGGACGTCTGGTACACGAGTTTCGACGGGAAGAAGATCCACACGCTGGTCCAGAAACCGCCGAAGTTCGACCCTTCGAAGAAGTACCCGCTGATCCTCAACATCCACGGCGGTCCGCATTCCGCCTACGGACACACCTTCTTCCACGAGGTGCAGTGGATGGCCGCCAAGGGCTACATCGTCCTCTATCCCAATCCTCGCGGCTCGACCACCTACGGCCAGGACTTCGCGAACATCATCCAGCACAACTATCCGGGCGACGACTCCAAGGACCTGCTCGCCGGAGTCGATGAGCTGGTAAAGCGCGGGTGGGTCGACCCCGGCAAACTGGGCGTGACCGGGGGGAGCGGGGGCGGAGTCCTCACCAACTGGATCGTCACCCGGGACCATCGTTTCAAGGCCGCGGTCTCGCAGCGTTCCATCGCCGACTGGGCGGGTTTCTGGTACACCGCCGACTTCGTGCTTTTCCAGCCGAGCTGGTTCAAGGCCGCGCCGTGGCAGGATCCGAAGGACTTCGCCGCGCGCTCGGCCATCACGTTCGTCGGCAACGTGAAGACCCCGCTCATGCTCATCGAGGGCGAGGATGACCTGCGTACCCCGCCTCCAGATGGCGGCGAGCAGATGTTCCGCGCGCTCAAGTACATGAAGGTCGACACGGTCATGGTTCGCTTCCCGGGCGAGACCCACGAACTCTCCCGCTCCGGCAAACTTTCGCACCGCGTCGAGAGGCTTCGGCATCTCGTGGGCTGGTTCGACAAATACATCCTGGGAGCCCCAAAGCCGGAATACGACGTGAAATAGCGGCCAGCCCTCGCGAAACCTGGTGATTCAGGGAGCGATCTCGTCACCGGTCAATGACGCTGTTCCTTACGTCATTGCGAGTCGGTTCACGGACCAAGGTCCGTGACTGGTGAGAGAAACCC
>CAZBTT010000768.1:0-2112 GCA_964494295.1 uncultured Acidobacteriota bacterium | reverse complement strand
TTCGCCGCCCTCCTGCTCCCCGGCTCGTCGCTCCGAACCGTGGTGATTCTTTTCACGGACGGCGAAGACAATTCAAGCTGGCTCGGCGAGAAACAGCTTCGCGCTTTCGTCGAGAGATCGAACAGCGTGATCCACGTCGTCGCCGCGCGATCGGCCGACTTCGCCACCGGTTTCGGGCCCAGATACCGCGCGCCGGACACCTCGCATATGAAGACCATGCGCGCGCTGGCCGAGGTCACCGGTGGAGCGCTCGTTGAGGTGGACTCGGCCGCCCGAACCGAGGCGGCCTTCAACGAGATCATCGAGGCGATGAAGGGCCGGTACGTCCTTCGTTACGACCCGCAGAGCCCGAAGCCGGGCTGGCACAAGCTCGAAGTCCAGCTCCGGTCGGGCAACGGGAAGGTGCGTGGGCGCACCGGCTATTGGGTGGAGAAGCGCTAGCGCTTGCGGGCCTTCGCCTTCGCTTTGGCCTTGGGCCTGGCGGCCTTTGCTTTCGCCTTGGCCTTCGGGGCCGCCTTCTTCGCCTTCACCTTCGGAGCCACTTTCTTCGCCCTCTTCTTCTTAGCGGCGGGTTTACGAGCCGGCTTCGCGGGTTCGCCGTCCATGCTGGCGCCGGACATGTCGTAATAGAACTCCTCGCGCGCCACCTTGCCGTCGGCGACGGTGTAAACGGCGACCTCTTCCATCCGCATCCGCTTGCCGGCCATGGGGCCGACCGCGGGCGTAACTTCGAAGTCGTAAATGACCGCGAAACGATCGCCGTTGGGATAGGGGCCCTTTACCCGCGCCGAGTGGACCTTGTGGTTGTTCACCCACCACTCGTTCTTGCCTCGCACCGCATCGCGCCCGTTCATCACCGCGGGCATGGTCTCGTCGCCCGTGGCTTCAACACTGACAACGTCGGGGCTCAAGAGCATCTCGACGGCTTCGATGTTCCGGCCCGCGCGGCACAAGGCCACGAGCTGATTCGCTACTTCCTGTGGGGTCATGTTTCTCCTTCTGAAAATGGCCGCTCACACTCGAAGCGGCGAAGGAGAATCGTAGTGCAACTTCGCGTCCAGCCGCTGTCATATTTCAAGGATTCAGGTCCTTGAACGGCCCGCCGGGAGGCCGCGGCGGCTACCAGACCGGGCTGCAGCGATCGTATGCGGCGGTGTGGTCCACCCGCCAGGTTTCCAACCGGGCTTTCCACTCGAGAGCCAGGGTCAGACAGCGGGTGTCGTCACCTTCCCGGAACCGGACATAGACGTCGTAGGTCAGGTCGCCCTTCCCCAGGGTCGAGTCCAGAAAGGCGCCCGCCTTGGACCGGGTCACACTCATCGCCTCCAGACTGAAGTCCTTCAGTTCGGGAACGGTCAGCGAAACTTTCGGATCGTAACCCGCGGCGTATTGCCGCGCGCTCCTCTCCACCAACTGCCGCACCGCGTAGTCACCTTCGAGGTCCAACTGGCGCTCGGACTTCACGCCCGAAGCGAGTAACACGCCAACGATGGCAAAGCCCGCCACGGTCTTAAGAGCCGACATAAACTGCCTCCTGACCCTGCGGAGTGTACGGCGGCCGGGTCTGGAAGTCGTGTGCCGGACCTCACTTCCCTGGGGCGTGGGGGCCCCGGTCACATCAAAGTGAAAGGGCCTTCTTCTTGGCCTCGGGAAACGCGAGGGCGCGCTCAATCCCCTGGAGCTGGGACGCGACGACCCGCTCGTAGGCGGCCTTGGCCTCCGCCTTGCGGCCCGTCATCTCATAGGCTCGGCCGAGCAGGAGCAGGTGAAAAGGATCGGTGGCGCTTGCCTGGAGAAGATGTTCGAGGGCGGCGGGGCCGTCGCCCATTTCGAGCTTCACGTAGCCCGCGAGATAGTGATAGGCGGGCCAGTACTGCCGACCGGTTTCGCCGCCGGTGAGGATCATCTGGCGCACCTGCTCCACACCCTCCATCGCTTCCTTGTGGCGACCCATCTTCGCCTGGGTGCGGGCGACACCGTGGTGCAGCCGCCCCAGCCAAGTCTTCTTGTCGTCGTCTGACAGGCTGCTTCCGGGAACGCTTTCGTAGCCCTTCTTGTACGCGGCGAGCGCCGGTTCGAAACGGCCGGCTTCGAGGTTGACGCGCGCGATGG
>CAZBTT010000767.1:0-2116 GCA_964494295.1 uncultured Acidobacteriota bacterium | reverse complement strand
AGTACTCATAGATGCTGCCGGTGAACTTGTTGCTGCCGCGCCTTGTGGTGAAGGAGACCTGCGCCGCTCCCTGGCCCGAGGAGTCGGCGTTTCCGGCGGCCGTGGTGAGGGTCACTTCTTCGACCATGTCCAGGCGGGGAGCGAGGCGGGCGAAGAAACCGTCGGTGGTCTTGAGGTAGTTGTCCTGAACGCTCATGCCGTCGACCGTGATGTTGATGGCGCTCTGATCGAGGCCGGAGATGATGGAGTCGCGACTGCCCGCGGGGGTGAGGACGCCCGGCTGCAGGGTCAGGAAGTCGAGAGCATTCCGGCTCGCTACGGGGATGGACGTGATCTGGTCCACCTGGACCGTCGTGGAAATCGCCGCCGACTGGGTCTGGATGAGCGGCGCGCCTCCCTCGACGACGATGGACTCCTCGAGTCCGCCCAACTCCATGACCACCTTGATGTCGAGGGGCGTCGCGGAAAGAAGGCGATTCCCTTTGAGAACCGCTTTCTTGAAGCCCGCGAGCGAGGCGGTCACCGTGTACAGCCCCGAGGGAAGGCCGGGTACCGTGAAGTTCCCGCTTCCGCTCGTCACGGTCTCGAACTTGTTTCCCGATTGCTCATCGGTGACCATGATGGCCACGCCCGGAATCGGGGCCCCCTGGCCATCGATCACCTGTCCGGAGAGGGGCGAACGTGAACCGCCACCCTGGGCAAACGCCAAATTGTTGAACGCCACGATGCTGAGAATCAGCACCAGAAACAGCCGAGCCTGCTTCATTGGAACCTCGCTATCAGAGATATGTAACGGCGGAGCGTGGAGGGAGCGCTCAAAAAGTTGAACGCATCGTACACCCTATTTTCGAGGGCCGATCGCGCGTTGCCGCGGGGGAACCTGATCCTCCGGTTAGGCTTGTAGGCATGATGCAGGGAATCAACCGCCGCACCTTCCTGGCTGCTTCAGTCATGGCTCCATCCCTCGTCCACGCCGCGGCCCCGCGAGTACGCACGGGCCTCGACCGCGTGGTCGAATCGAAGGGGGACCCGCTCAAGGGCAAACGGGTCGGTCTTCTGGTCCACGCCGCCTCCCTCACCCACGATGGCCGTCATGCGATCGATGCGCTCACCGCGAGCGGGGTCAAGATCACGAAACTCTTCGGCGCGGAGCACGGTTTCCGCGGCCTCGCCGCTGCCGGCGAAAAGGTCGAGGATGGCGTCGACTCGCGTTCCGGCCTGCCCGTCATCAGTCTCTACGGGAAGAAATCGAAGCCGCTTCCCGAAGACCTCGATGGACTGGACCTCTTCGTGGTCGACATGCAGGACGCGGGCGTGCGCTTCTACACCTTCGCCTCGACGGTGATGCACTGCCTGGACGCCTGTGGCGTGGCCGGCCTGCCGATGATGGTGCTCGATCGCCCCAATCCGATCAGCGGCCGGCGAATCGAGGGTCCGCTATCGGATCCCGAGACCGACGTTCCCCGGAGCCTCGTCAACATGACGCCGGGGCCCCTCGTGCACGGTCTCACCATGGCGGAGATCGCCCGGGTTGTGAATGCGAGCCGGGAGAAGCCGGCCGTTCCCGGGACCGTGCACCTTTCGGGCTGGAACCGGGACATGCATTGGGCGGATACCGGTCTCACCTGGGTCAACCCTTCACCCAACCTGCGATCAGCAGCCGCCTGTCTCGCGTACCCTGGAACCTGCCTCCTCGAGGGCACGACCGCCACCGAGGGCCGGGGCACCGATGCGCCGTTCCTCAAAGTGGGTGCTCCGTGGCTCAAGGCGGCAGAACTCGCCCGTGCGGTTCGCGTTCCCGGTTTCGTGTGCGAACCCACGACGTTCACCCCGCGCGCGTCTTCGGCGGCGCCTGCTCCAAAGCATCTGGACATCCCCTGTGAAGGCCTCGATATCCGGGTGACGAGTGCCCAGGACGCCCAGCCTTATCGGCTGGGTGTGACTCTGCTGGTCGAGATGAAGAAGCGCCATGCCGAGTTCGCGTGGCTGCGGGACGGCAGCGGCTTCGACCGTCTGGCCGGCACGAAGTCTCTTCGTGCGGCGATCGATCGCGGCGATACGGCCGATGCCATCGTGGCCTCGAATGCCGCCGCCATCGGAGAGTTCCGTGCCCCGC
>CAZBTT010000766.1:0-2118 GCA_964494295.1 uncultured Acidobacteriota bacterium | reverse complement strand
GATAACCCCGGCGCCTCGATGCTCGTCTTGGGCGGCACCCATCCCAACGAGCCCTCGGGCAACATGACGGCCATCCTTCTCATCGAAACCGCCACGCCGAAATCGGGTACGCTCTATGTCATCCCCCGGGCCAACCGCTCCGGCTTCACCTGCAACGACCCTCAGGAAGGTTCCCCACAGAGCTTCACCATCCAGACGAAGAGCGGGCCCCGTTGGTTCCGCTATGGCTCGCGCGCCACAAACCCCATCGACCAGTGGCCCGACCCCGATGTCTATATACACGCCTCTTCCGGCCAGAGCCTATCCGGCAGCGAAACCCGCAACTTAAACCGGGGCTACCCCGGCAGGGAAAGCGGAACACTCACCGAGCAGATTTGCTACGGCATCACCGAGCTCATCAAGAAACAGAAAGTCACGATTACGGTCGACCTCCACGAGGCTTCGCCGGAATATCCCGTCATCAACGCGATCGTGGCCCATCCCAAGGCGATGCCGCTTGCTTCTGAGATGGTGTTGGGTCTCGAGATGCAGGACATAAAGATCGGCCTCGAACCTTCTCCTGCCAACCTCCACGGCCTATCGCACCGCGAACTGGGCGACTTCACCGATACCCTGCCTGTGCTGATGGAGACTGCCAACGCGGCGCAGGGCCGGCTGCGCGGACGCACCGACGAGGCCCTCGTCCTTACGGGAAAGGACAAGTGGTATGTCAGGGCGCAGAAATTGGGAAGACTGTACGTGCCTTACGACGAGGGCGGTCACCCGCTCAAGGAACGAGTTGGGCGACATATGGCTGGCATCCAGGAGCTCGCATTTTCTTGGACCATGGAACATCCCGAGGCGGCGCTCGAGTTCGAGGGACTGCCCAGCTACGAGGAAATTCAGGCCAATGATATAGGGGAATACCTGTTGCCGGTGCAATGACCAGGGACAGTCGGGACAGAACTATAGCGAATGGTCGCCCCATGCATTTTTGCCCTTTCCGGCCAGGTCTCCGACCTTGCGCTCCAGATCCCCGAGTCCGCAGTCGATGATATGTATCTCGTGACGTTGCACGACATCGATATCCTTCATACCCGAACCGGTGAGTACAACCACGACGCGATCCCCGCTCCCTATTTCCCCCGAACCCCGAAGGGACTTGAGAGCGGCCAACGTTGTCGCGCTTCCTGGCTCCACGAAAAATCCTGTCTTCGCATAGAGCAGCTGGGATTCCAGGATTTCCGCTTCGGTCGCGCCGGCGGCCGGCCAGCCGAATTCGATGGCTTTTGCGAGAATCTCCTCGCCCCCGGGGGGCCGTCCCGATGTGAGCGCTTCCGCGATGGTCGCGAAATTCCTGAACGGCACCAGTTCCCTGCTTCCTTTTTTTATCGCGCTCACCACAGGACTGTTCGCCGCCGCCTGGACGACGACCATCCGGGGGAGGCGCGACACCAGCCCCGCCGCGAAAAGTTCGCGGTATCCCTTGAAAATCCCCCTGACATGGCCGCAGGCCGAGGTCGGCACGACAATGAAGTCGGGAACCTCGCCCTTTAGCGCCTCGAACAGCTCGAAGGCTTCCATCTTATAACCTTCGACGCGTATCGGTCCGTTGCCCGAAACGATGCGCAGCCCGAAGCGGGAGGCCAGCCCGAGAACTTTCATCTTCATGTCGGCGTAATCTGCGCCGCCCACTCTGACCACTCTTGCTCCATGCACAGCCATGGCGAGGATTTTTTCGCGCGGGGCGAAGTCCGGCAGGAACACGATGACGCCCAGACCGGCCCTTGCTCCATAGGCGGCCATGGACTGGCCCATGTTGCCGGTGGAAATGGTGGCCGTGATCGACTCGCCGCGCTCTGCGGCCATGATCGAGCAGGCGATCGATCCCCTGTCCTTGAAGCTCCATGTAGGATTCACCGTCTCGTTCTTGAGGAGGAGGTTTTCGATTCCGGTAAAAGATTTCAGCAGCGGACCCGCGTCTACCAATGGCGTCGAACCCTCGCCGAGCGAAAGTTCCGGATGCGTCCCTTCAAAGGGCATGAATTCGGCGAAGCGGTCCCAGATGCGGGTGCCCGGCCTCGCGCGCGCCTTCCCGATCCCGGGCATTGACACCTCGAGCGATTCGCCGTTATCCGC
>CAZBTT010000765.1:0-2132 GCA_964494295.1 uncultured Acidobacteriota bacterium | reverse complement strand
GGGCTGGGTCAAGGTGGCCAGGAAGGCCTCGGACGCCTGCCTCGCGACTGGCGCGTCCTGCGCCGCCGTAATCGAGCGCCTCGAGGACGGCCGTGTCTACAAAGGCGATGTCGAGACGGGTGAGCAGCGCTGGGCCACACTGCCAGGAGGCGGTCCGCTCCACGCCACCACGGTGGTCGTGCCGAAAAACTACAACCCCGTCGTCAAGTATCCGGTGCGGGTGTACCTCCACGGCGGCGTCGCGCGGCCCGATCCGGCAGAACGCGAAGAGCAGGATCCGGGCGGGCCGGGCCGACCGGGCCGGCCAAGGCGGAGAATCGAGTTCAAGGAGCACTACATCGCGGTCTATCCCACGGGTTACGCCGACGCGCAGTGGTGGTTCCAGAATCAGATGACGAACTTCACCCTGATTCTGGACCGGATGAAGCGCACCTACAACGTCGACGAAAACCGCGTCCACTTGATGGGGGTTTCGGACGGCGGCACCGGCGCCTTCTACGTCGGGCTCAAGGACCCGACACCGTGGTCGGTCTTCTTTCCGCTCAACGGACTGCTCACCGTCCTCGCCAACCCGGCGGTGCGCGCCGACGGCGAACTCTTCACCACCAACCTCACGAACCGGCCGATCTACGCGGTGAACGGCGAAGTGGATCCGCTGTATCCCCCCGCGGCAGTCTTCCCCACGATGGTTATGCTGAAGCAGGCCGGCGCCGCCGTCACCTTCAGGCTCATGAAGGGGGCTGGGCACGATGTCGGGTGGTGGCCCATCGAAGGCCCTCTCATCGACGCCTTCGAAGAGGATCATCCCCGCGACCCGCTCCCCGAAACCGTTTCGTGGGAAACGGATCGAACGGATCGATACAACCGCGTCGCCTGGCTCGTGGTGGATCACCTCGATCCCGCGAAAGCCGAGGGCGTCTTCGCCCTCAACAACTTCCTCGAGATTCAGGATCCGGCGGATTTCGGAATGCGCGTCGACTCGAGCCGCGGCGACGGCCGCAAGGTGATCGATGTGATCTCAGGCACGACCGCGGCCACCATGGGCATGAAGAAGGGCGACACCATCGTTCGGATGGGACACACCATGATCCGTACGGTCCGCGACCTGGGCCGGGCCTTTGACGAACACTCCGCGGGGACACCGCTCGAATTCGAAGTGGACCGGAAGGGCGAGCGAATCACGTTCTCCGGCGTCTTTCCGCCGCCTCCGCCCCCGGTTCGGAAGGTGGAGGCCTTCAGGCACGCGAAACCCGCGGGTCGCATGGCGGTGACGCACAAAGGCAACCGGTTCGAAGCGCGGGCCCGCGGGGTGGGAGCTTTCACCCTCCTGCTCTCACCGAACATGATCGACTTCGATCAGCCGGTTACGGTGATCGTGAACGGGAAGACGGTATTCGAGGGTCAGGTGACGAGGAGCGTCGAGACCCTGCTCCGCCACGCCGCGCGCGACAATGACCGCACGATGCTCTTCGGCGCCGAACTGAAGATTCAGGTTCCCTAGGCTTTCCGGATCTTCATCAGTTCTTAACGCCGCGCCCGTAGCGTGTCGGCGGTGGACACCCTCAGGCTCGATCTCCTCTACGCCCTTCGCGGCTGGCGCTCGCAGCGCGGAGCCACCGCCGTCGCGATCACCGCGCTGGCCCTCGGCATCGGCGCCACCACGACGGTGTTCGCTTTCGTCTCGGGAGCATTGCTGAAGCCCCTGCCCTACCAGGATCCCGAAGGGCTCGTGATGGTCTGGCAGGACCGCAGCGCTTCGGGCGGGCCGGCGCGCGAAGTGATCTCGCCCGGTCTCTTTGTGGACTGGAGCACCCGAGCCACGGCCCTCAGCGGCGTCTCCGCGATTCGGATCTGGTCGCCCAACCTCACGGGAAGAGACGCCTCCGGTAACGACGAGCCCGAGCGTCTCGCGGGCGCCACGGTCACGGGCGACTACTTCGCGACTCTGGGCATCCCGCCTCTCCACGGCCGCGTGTTCAGCAAGGACGATGATCGTTTCGGCGCCGCGAACACCGTGGTCCTGAGCCACCGACTGTGGATGCGCCGCTTCGCGGGCGACCCCGGACCCCTCGGTCGCACGATCACCCCCGACCCTCAGCCGGCCGAGTTGAGCGGGATCATTCCGGAGACCC
>CAZBTT010000764.1:0-2149 GCA_964494295.1 uncultured Acidobacteriota bacterium | reverse complement strand
TCGCGGCCGTCTTGGAGGGCGTCGGTCAACTCGCGCTGTTTCCGGATAGCGGCCGGATCGTCCCCGAGTTCGATACCCCCTGGCTTCGCGAACTCGAGACGCCCCCGTATCGGATCGTCTATCGCCGAGACGACGCCGTGGTCACGGTCGTCCGCGTGTGGCGGAGCGAACGAATGATGGACCAGGATCCGGATGGGAATGCCTGATATGCCGCCGCAAACCGACGTCGCTTCGCGACGTGTCTGAGCGGCGTAAGGGCGTTAGACACATCACCAAAGGAGGCTGGATTGGCTGGGGGCTTCTGGGATCTCAGGGACGAGGACGATCTTACCTGGGTGGCTCGCTGGCTCGATCTGAAGTTCGAGCAAACTTCCCCGGCCGCTGCCCCTATCATCCTCGGCTCCACCCTGTGCGCCTGGCTGTCGGGGACTATTCTGGGCCTCATCCTGGCGCATGCACTCCGGTGGACACTGGCTGCGCTCTCGCTCTCGGGTGACGCGACCCTGCTCGTCGCGTTCGTGTTCCTCCTGCTCCCGCTCGTGTGCGTCGTACCGCACGTGGCTTTGCTTGCCAAGCTCAAGAACGAAACCGCGGCGACACTCTGTACCGTGCCCCTCTTGGTGTTCGTCTTCGGTGCGTCAGATGTTTCCCGCATGGCCGCGGCCCTGCCCTCACCTGCTGGGAGTCATCTGACGAATCTCGTTATCGGGCTGTCCGTCACGGGCGCCCTGGCGTTTGTACTGTTCTACGTCAGGACCTGGAGGCGCCGTCGGAAAACCCAACGTGGGTGAGGTGCCGCGGTCCGGGCTCTCGAGCGTGCCGACCGCGGGGGCAATCGTTGATCGCTCGAACCGCGAGCCGGCAGGCGGTGCGGTCACCGCGCCGAATCACCGTCGGTGTTTCAGACGCTCCGTGACCACGCGGCGATCGCCTTCTTCTTGTCGTCGGAGAAGTCCCGCGACACGGTCTCGTGCAGCCAGGCGAGCGACTTCGCCCGGAGGGCGTCCCGCATCAACTCCTCCGCGTCCTGTATGACGACCTTGATCAGGCAGGGGCAGCTGCTCGAGAAGACGCTGGGGTCGTCGACGAAGATGTTCCTCTTCCGCAGTTCCGCGCATCGGAAGAAGAACGCCGGACCCTCGATCGCCTCGATGACGTCCCAGAAGGAGATCTCCTCCGGCGGCCGTGCGAGTTCGTAGCCGCCTCTCGCCCCGGGGACCGATCTGACGATCTCCGCTTTCCGCAACCTGGAGAAGACCTTGGAGAGGTAGGGCTCGGCGATGCCGTTTAGCTTCGCGATGTCCCTGATGCCGATGGTCTTGTGCGCGGGAAGGTCGACCATGTAGAAGAGCGAGTGGAACGCATACTCAACGCCGACGCCGAACTGCACGACACGCCTCCTTCATGGACTTCGTCCGTCCATGATAGCCGATTGACCCGAGTCCCCACTTGACTTTGCCCTTTGCGCCGGGTAGTCTGGTCAAATCGTAGATAATGAGTATCCACAATAACACTGATTCAGGAGGACGCAGGATGTTTACAGAGAAATTCCTCGAGGTGATCGGTAAGGAAGGTGTCGTGTCCATCGTTTCGTGGGACGAGAACGGCGCACACGTGGTCAACACGTGGAACAGCTATCTGGTCACCCGGGGCGACGACACGCTGCTGATCCCCGCCGCCGCCATGAGAAAGACGGAGAAGAAGACGCAGCAGAACGCCAAGATCCTCCTCACCTTCGGATCGAAGGAAGTCGACGGGCGCCGGGGCCCCGGCGCCGGTTTCCTGATGGAAGCCACCGCGGCGTTCCTCAGCGCCGGTCCCGACTTCGACATGATGAAGGACGAGTTCTCGTTCCTCACCCGGGTGCTCGAAGTGAAGGTCACTTCGCTGAACCAGACGCTGTAGGCCGGCCCCGGACAGTCTGTCGCCGAGGTCCTTGCTCGGGGAGTACGGCCTGCCCTGCGTGACCGGCGTGCCCGACGCCGGGGCTTCGTTCTTCAACAGCCTCCTAGTACTCGCCTTTGATCACGAAGAATGAGCCCCGGATCGTCCCGGCGAGTTTGGACTTCTGCCGGGCGAACTTGAACTTGCTCTCGAGCTCCTTGGGCACTTCCATTCCTTCCGAGAGCTTGAAACCGACAGCTCGCTT
>CAZBTT010000763.1:0-2156 GCA_964494295.1 uncultured Acidobacteriota bacterium | reverse complement strand
CGCCGGTGCCCGTGGCCGGGCAGGCTTCCACCACGGTCTCGTTGGGCCGTCCGCGGATCTTTTTCATGTCTTCGATCGGCATGGCGGTGGGGAGGTCGCGCTTGTTGAACTGGAGCACGTAGGGGATCGTGTTGAAGTCGTAACCCTGACCCTTGAGGTTCGTGACCAGGTTGTCGAGAGCCTCCAGGTTTGCGTCCATGCGCTCTTCCTGGGAGTCGGCCACGAAGATCACGCCGTCGACGCCCTTGAGGATCAGTTTGCGTGACGCGTCGTAAAAGACCTGGCCGGGCACGGTGTAGAGGTGAAAGCGCGTTTTGAAGCCGCGCACCGTGCCGAGTTCGAGGGGCAGAAAGTCGAAGAAGAGGGTGCGGTCGGTTTCGGTGGCGAGCGAGATCAGCTTGCCCTTGGTGCCGACGTTGCTCTTGTCGTAGATGTGCTGGAGATTCGTCGTCTTTCCGCACAGACCGGGACCGTAGTAGACGATCTTGCAGTTGATCTCACGAGATGCGTAGTTGATGAAAGTCATCGCGGGTTTTCGGGAGTCTCTCTATTCGGTTTGGTCTGGGGCTTACCCGAACAAAGCGTCGATGTCGTCATCCGTAATTTCGGAGAACGGCGTGGCGTGCTCCGAAGCCGCGCCTTTGGCCTTCTCCAGTTCCATCTTCGCGAGGAGCCCGGCGAAGACTTCGGCGAGTTCGGCGGAGGCGCGCTTCACCCGGAGCCGGACGAGGCCGAGGGAGGACCGCTCGTCAAAGATGACCACGAGGATGACCCTCGAAGCCACGATCGAAATATGGATGTTGTCCTTCTCGCCCTCGTGGAAGAGGATCGAGAACTCACGCTCGCCGATCAGTTTGGCGAGCCCGTCGGTCGCGGCCACGTTACCGGCGGTGAGGGACGCGAGGGACGTCGCGTCGATGTTCTCCACGTCTCCGGCGGTCGCGATCTGCTGGCCGTTCTTGTCGACCAGGAACACCACCTGCGCGTTGCTGTCGGTGCGGAGTTTCGCCAGGATCGTTTTGATCTGGTTGAACTCCACCTCGTACATGACAATATCGGGCCCAGCCATCCAATACTCCTTAAAGACGTTGCTCCTGGCGCAGTTCCGACATGAAAACACCCCCCTCGCCCCGAAAGGGAGCGAAGAGCCAGCCATGAGATCAGTCCAAAGGATACACCTGCGCCTTAGACTTGTTGACCGCGCCTTCCCAAATGGACTACCCCGAACCCATCGCCCGCCTGATCGAGGAATTGCGCCGGCTGCCCGGACTTGGGCCGAAGTCCGCGCAGCGGGTGGCTTTTTTTCTCCTCAAGGGCCGGGCCGAAGACAACAAACGACTGGCCTCGGCGATCGAGACACTGTCGGCGAACATCGGCCTGTGCGAACGCTGCAACGCCTTCACCGATCGCGTGGTGTGCGCCATCTGCACCGACCCGAGCCGCCTCGATTCCATAGTCTGTGTCGTGGAGGAGCCCGGGAACATCATGGCGGTGGACCGAAGCGGGGGTTACCGCGGCCGGTACCATGTCCTCCACGGCGCGCTCTCTCCGATCCAGGGCATCGGCCCCGACGAACTTCGGATCCAGGGCCTGCTCGACCGTGTCCGGCAGGGTCTCGCCACCGAGGTGATTCTCGCGACCTCTCCCACCGTCGAGGGCGAGGCGACCGCCATCTATCTCGCCCGTCTGATGCGCAACCTCGGAGTGAAGGTCACCAGAATCGCCACCGGCATCCCAGCAGGCTCAGACCTCGAGTGGGCGGATGAAGTGACGATGACTCGCGCCCTTGAGGGTCGGAGAGAGTTCTAACCGCGGCATGACTCGGCAGAAGTATGAACGAACGGCCTTCTTCGTTGAACCGCAGACCTTGAAGCGAGCGCGGCGGATCCTTTGCGCAAAATCGGACGGCGAGGCCGTCCGGCTGGCCCTGGCGCGGGTCCAGGAGATCGAGGAATCCTGGAAGCCTTTGTTGAAGCTCGGTGGACGCGCGAAGTCCGCCAGGTTCGAAGGGATCTAAGCGGCGCTGCGGACACGACATCAACCCGCGCGGTCGACCGACTGGCCAGATCCGCTCAGATCTGGTCGCCCGAGACGGCCGATTGGCTCATGGCCGGTAAGTTGGTTCGAGCTCTTGGTGACGCGGCCGGGTATGACGT
>CAZBTT010000762.1:0-2156 GCA_964494295.1 uncultured Acidobacteriota bacterium | reverse complement strand
TGGCCCCCACCGCGATGCCGATGTTGGCGCTCGCGATCGCCTGCTGAAGCAGCCGCGCTTCGGATTCGGACTTGTGGCGGTACACCGCCATCTCGATGGTGGTCGCGAGTTCGCGTTCTTCGAACGGTTTGACGAGATACCCATAGGGTCGGGCGGCCTTCGCGCGGGCGATCGTGCCGGAATCCGCATGCGCGGTGAGGAACACGATCGGCACATCCATCCGGCTGGTCAGGATCTTCGCGGTCTCGATGCCGTCGATGGGCCCCTGGATGGTGATGTCCATGAAGACAAGCGTCGGCTTCGTGGTCTCGGCGAGGGCCAGTGCGTCCGCGCCGTTGACCGCGATGCCGGTGACCTCGTAGCCCAGCGATTCGAGCCGCTGCCGGAGATCCATCGCGATAATCGCTTCATCCTCGACGAGGAGAATCCGGGTTCCGGACGGCGCGTCATCAGTTGTCATCGGTCACGTCCTCGCCGCCCAAACCCATCCGGGCACCTCTTCTTATACCGACAACCGACGTGCGCAGCGAAACTCCGCGGAGGTGCGCTCTGTGACTAAGCTTGGCCCATGAAGCGCTTTCCCCAGACCGCCATCTCCGCCCTGCTGCTCACTGCCATGACCCTCGCGGCGCCGAGTCCCGGCCGTGCCCAATCTGCGGACGCCCCCGAACGGTTCAAATCGCTCTACACGCGCGAATGGGCGTGGAGGCAGGCCCAGAACTCCGGTCTCGATGAAGACGCCGACCGCACCGCCGCGGTGCGCGATCGCTTCCCGAAGGTGGACGCGGCAACCCAAAACGAGCGCCTACGTTACTGGACGGATGTGATTCGGGAACTGAACGCCATCCCGGTGGCGGAGCTTTCGGCCGAAGACCAGGTGAACTACGCGATCTATCGCGCGCAGGTCGAAGCCCTCGAGGCGAGCGTCCGCTTCCGCGATTTCGAAAAACCGTTCAACTCGGATTCGTCCTTCTGGGCCGAAGTGACGGGGGCGGCGCAACGCCCGCTCCGGAACCTCGGGGAGTATCGCGCCTATCTCGCCCTGCTGCGCGACATCCCACGCTACTTCGCGGAGCACACGGTGAACATGCGAGCCGGTCTCGCACGGGGCTTCTCGGTGCCGCGAGTCACCCTGACCGGGCGGGACACTTCGATCTCCAGCGTGGCGGACGCGCGCGATCCGCAGAAGAACCCCTTCTACGCCCCGTTCGCGAAGATGCCCGCTTCCCTCACCGAGGCCGAACAGAAGAGTCTGCGGGTCGAGGCGGTGGCGGCCATCCGCGAGTCCGTGCTCCCCGCGTATGCGGATCTCCTGAAGTTCATGCGCGAGGAGTACATGAGCAAGGCCCGGGTGGCCCTCGACGCGACCTCGTACCCCGACGGCAAGGCGTACTACCAGTCGAAGATCCGCGAGTTCACGACCCTCGACCTCACTCCCGACGAGATTCACCAGATCGGGGTTTCCGAGGTGGCGAAGATACGCGCGCAGATGGAGGAAACGAAGAAGAAGACGGATTTTGAGGGCGACTTCGCGTCCTTCCTCAAGTTCCTGCGGACCGATCCGCGCTTCTACGCGAAGACGGGCGAGGAACTCCTCATGCGCGCGGCCTGGATCTCGAAGCGGGTGGACGGGAAACTGTCCGATCTGTTCGGCGTCCTGCCGCGGGCCCGCTTCACCATCATTCCCGTGCCCGACGACATCGCCCCCTTTTACACGTCCGGCCGCGGCGGACCAGGCGTGTATCTGGTGAACACGCACAACCTCCCCGCCCGCCCTCTTTACAACCTGCCCGCCCTCACCCTGCACGAGTCCGCGCCGGGACACGCGATGCAGATGTCGCTCGCCGCCGAGCACAAGGAACAGCCCGAGTTCCGGCAGCGCGTCTACATCTCGGCCTACGGCGAGGGTTGGGCGCTCTACACGGACAAGCTCGGGGTGCCCATGGGGATCTACGAAACGCCCTACGAACACTTCGGAATGCTGACCTATCAGATGTGGCGCGCCGCACGCCTCGTGGTCGACACCGACCTCCACTCGAAAGGCTGGACCCGCGATCAGGCCCTTGCCTTCCTTCGCGACAACACGGCGCTCGCCGAACACGAGATCACCACAGAGATCGACCGCTACATCGCCTGGCCGGGTCAGGCGCTCTCCT
>CAZBTT010000761.1:0-2157 GCA_964494295.1 uncultured Acidobacteriota bacterium | reverse complement strand
TTCGTGGCCCGATTCCCCCGCGAACTCTCCGGCGGACAGCGTCAGCGCGTGGGACTGGCGAGGGCCCTTGCCTCCGACCCGCCGCTCCTTCTGTTTGACGAACCGTTTGGCGCGCTCGACCCGATCACGCGCCGACGATTGCAGGACGAGTTCCGCGCGCTCGTGAAGCGTTTGTCGAAGACCGCGGTCGTCGTGACGCATGACCTCGCCGAGGCGTGTCGCGTGGCCGACGAGATCGTGGTGCTGCACGAAGGCCGTGTCGCTCAGAGGGCGACCTCGAGCGACCTGCTCGCCAACCCCGCACCCGGTTACGTCGCTTCGTTCGTGAGCGCGAGCCTTCCCGAATGAGCGACTTCCTTTCGTTCATCGTCGAGCGCCGCGTCGAACTGGGCCGGCTGACCCTCGAGCATCTCGCGATGTCGGCCCTCGCCACCCTGGCCGCGGCCCTGATCGGCCTCCCTCTCGGCATCCTGCTGACCCGCCGAACGCGTCTGGCGGCGCCGGTTCTCGCGTTCGCGAACGTGCTCCAGACCATACCGAGCCTCGCTCTCTTCGGCCTCCTGATTCCGCTCCCCCTGATCGGCGGCATCGGCCCGAGGCCCGCGATCCTCGCTCTCATCCTCTACGCGATCCTGCCCATCCTGCGAAACACCTACGATGGAATTCGCGGGGTCGATCCCTCGTTGCGGGAGGCGGCCGAAGCGCTCGGCCTCAAACCGATCGAGCGCCTTCGTCTGGTCGAGATCCCTCTCGCCATGCCCGTCATTCTCGGCGGAGTGCGCCTCGCCGCGGTTCTCTCCGTGGGCACCGCCACCATCGCCGCCGCGGTGGGAGCCGGCGGACTCGGGACGTATGTGCTTCGCGGCATCAGCACCGTCGACACGCGCCTCGTTCTCGCGGGCGCCATACCCGCGGCCCTCCTCGCCGTGCTCGTGGATGCGGCTCTAGGCCGTCTCGCCCGTTCCGATCGGCCGGTGCGCTCCGGTCTTATCCTGATCGTGGCGACCGCGCTCTGCGCCCTCACCCTCCTCGACCTTCGTGCGGGCCCCGCGCGGATCGTCGTGGGGTCGAAGAACTTCACGGAGTCGGTTTTGCTTGGCGAGATCGTCGCTGCAACGCTCGAGACGCGCGGACTGAGCGCGGAGCGGCGTTTCAACCTGGGCGGCGCGTGGTTGTGCCATCGCGCCCTTCTGTCGGGGGACCTCGACATCTATGTCGAATACAGCGGCACCGCGCTGATGGACATATTCAAACGCTCCCGGGAAACCGATCGCGAAACCGTCCTCGCGCTGGTGCGTGCGGACTACGACAAGCTCGGACTCCGGGCTCTCCCGTCTTTGGGGTACGAGAACAACTTTGCCCTCGTCATACGCCGGGACGATGCGGAGCGCTTCGGCCTCGGCCGCATCTCGGACCTTCAGAAAGTGCAGTCGCGGTTCCGGCTCGGGATGTTCGGCGAGTTCCTCGAGCGGGCCGACGGTTTCCCTGGTCTGATCCAGACGTACGACCTGAAGTTCGCCCTCTCTCCCAAGGAGATGGATCTGGGCCTTCTCTATCAGGCGCTCGAGAGCAACCAGATCGACCTCGCCGTGGGCAGCACCACCGATGGTCTCATCGCGGCGAAGGGCTTCGTGGTCCTCGAGGATGATCGTCGTTACTTCCCGCCCTACGACGCGCTGCCGATCGCACGCCAGGCGGCACTCGCGCAGCACCCCGGGCTTCGCGAAGCGATGGAAGCGTTGGCGGGCCGGATGGACGCCGCCACCATGCGCCGGCTCAACTTCGAGGTGGACGGGCGAAAGCGGGACCCGCGCGATGTGGCTCGGGAGTTCGTCACCGCCTTGCCCCCGCGCTAGTCCCTTCGACCCCGACCCCCTTTGTAGAGGACTCAAGAACCGCGAGCGCTAGCATGTCACTGTGCCACTCTGGAGGCTGAGGATTCCATCCATCCACACAAAACTCAGCCCGGTCGCGAGTTGGGTGGCGGCCGTTGTGATGATCGTCGTCATAGGCTGGATCGACTTCTTCAGCGGCACGGAGCTTCGCGTCTTCCCGCTCTACTACGCGCCCATCAGCCTGCTGGCCTGGAACGTGGCTCCGCTCGGGGCCCTGCTTGCCGCGGGTCTCTCCGCGCTCGCCTGGCTGAGTCTCTTTACC
>CAZBTT010000760.1:0-2172 GCA_964494295.1 uncultured Acidobacteriota bacterium | reverse complement strand
GACTTCAAAGAGCGCGAGACGACCCATTTCGGCTGCTTGCACCACGCCGCCGCGAAGGCTTGTTCCCCTGCGTCCCATTCGGGATGATCGTCATCCCAGTAACGCATGATCTCGTACATCCGGCGACCGTAGACACTGCCCGCCTGCCCCTTTGCCTCCTCGATGAAGTGGCGGAAAAGCGTGGGGCCGGGCGCGAACGCCATATGGTCGACGTAGCCGTCCAGCGACTGGTTCATTCCGAACACGAGCTTGGCCATGCTCACTTCCTTTCCTTACGCGGCGCGTGTGCGCGGTTCTGATTGCGGTATTAAACCTGAAGATGCCCGTTTCAGAACGCCCCGGTGTGCGGGGTCGGGTTCCGACGTCAAGGACGCGTAAGGATTCGACGCTCTCGCGTTAAGAAATCGTCAAGATTTGGTGCGTCACGGCGAGGTCCGCGAGAATCGGCCTCGCGGTGGCGTCAAACACAGTGAGCGTATCGGGGGACAACGACCCCTCGGAGTCCATCGCGCCCGCGCCGGCAACACGTGAAGACGGGCGCTGGCTTGGCGACTGGCTTCTCCACGGTCGCGGCGATAACTCGCACCATAAGGCGACAGCTCCCTGGTGGCAGGTCATGTGCCTCACCGGGGTCGACTATTTTTCGACGCTCGGGTACCAGCCCGGCATCGCGGTGCTCGCGGCGGGGATGTTGTCTCCTATCGCCACATTGATCGTGGTGCTGGTGACGCTCTTCGTGGCCCTGCCCATCTATTCCCAGGTGGCGAAGCACTCGCCGCATGGCCAGGGCAGCATCCTCATGCTCGAGGAGCTTCTGCCTCGGTGGCGGGGCAAGGCGTTCGTTTTGGTCCTTCTCGGGTTCGCCTTCACCGACTTCATCATCACCATGACGATGTCGGCCGCCGATGCCACGGCTCACATCGCCGAGAACCCCTACGTCCCGGGCTGGGTCGAGCACCACCCAGTGCTGGTGACATCCCTGCTCCTGATCGGCCTTGGTGTGGTCTTCCTGAAGGGATTCCGCGAAGCCATTGGGCTCGCCGTGTTCATCGTCGCCCTCTACCTGGCGCTCAACGTCGTGGTGGTGGGCGTGGCCCTTCACGAGGTCTTCACCCACGGCACCCTCATCGACTCCTGGTGGAGTGGCTTGATGACCCAGCACGGGAGTCCGTGGATGGCCATAGGCATCGCCCTCATCCTGTTCCCGAAACTCGCCCTGGGTCTGTCCGGCTTCGAGACCGGCGTCGCGGTCATGCCGCTGGTTCGCGGCG
Source organism: uncultured Acidobacteriota bacterium (assembly GCA_964494295.1). Lineage (GTDB taxonomy): Bacteria > Acidobacteriota > Vicinamibacteria > Fen-336 > JAGNNV01 > JAGNNV01. The sequence continues at coordinate 901 of CAZBTT010000760.1, read as the reverse complement.
ACAAGGATGATGCTCCCGCCCGACCACAAGGGCGCATCCGCAACACCCGGAAACTGCTGGCCACGGCCGCGCTCATCATGAGTGTCGCCCTGATCGCATCATCCTTCGTCACCACCGTGCTGATTCCCGCGAAGGAGTTCGAGCTCGGCGGCGAAGCGTACGGCCGCGGCCTTTCTTTCCTGGCCCATCGCTTCATGGGCGACGGCTTCGGCACCCTCTACGACCTTGCCACCATCATGATCCTCTGGTTCGCGGGCGCATCAGCCATGGCCGGCCTGCTGAATCTCGTTCCCCGCTATCTCCCGCCCTATGGGATGGCGCCGGACTGGGCCCGCGCCAACCGGCCCCTCGTCCTCGTGTTCACGTTCATCAGTCTCGTCGTGACGTACATGTTCAATGCGGACGTGAACGCGCAGGGCGGAGCGTACGCGACGGGCGTTCTGGTCCTCATGACCTCGGCGGCGGTGGCGGTCACCATCGCCCACTGGGGCGGCCGGGCGCGATGGCTGTACGGGACCATGACGATGGTGTTCGGTTACACGACGGTCCTCAACATCATTGAACGACCCGAAGGGATCAAGATCGCCTCCTTCTTCATCTTTGGCATCGTCCTGGTGTCGAGCACCTCACGTGCGATGAGGTCCACGGAGTTGCGGGTCGGCGCGGTCAACCTCTCGCCCAAGGCACAGGAGTTCTTCTCCTCCTTCGCCCCGAATCCGATCCGGATCATCGCCCACCGGCCGGACAAGCGAACGATCGAAGAGTACGCCCGGAAAGAGCGCCAGGCCAGAGAGGACCACTCGCTGCAAAGCGGCGAAGCCGTGGTCTTCCTGGAAATAGTGCAGGGGGATGCGTCGGCGTTCGAGGATGACATCGACGTGCGCGGCGTGAAGATCGGGTC
>CAZBTT010000759.1:0-2179 GCA_964494295.1 uncultured Acidobacteriota bacterium | reverse complement strand
TCGGCGCCCGCGGCCCGGCGGCCTCCGTTCTCCCGAGCCTCCGGCCCCTGGGCCCCCCAAGCGTCACCAACCCCAGCCGCGTGCCCAACGCCTCCTTCTCGGATCTGGGCGTGTTCGCCCAGGACGAGTGGGACCTGAGCAACAAGGTGCGGTTCATCGCGGGCCTGAGGCTCGACGCTTACAAGGTCAAGACCGAGGTCACCGCCGGGTACAACATCGACGCGGTCATCGCGGGCACCACTCCCGCGATTGACCGGACCACCCTGCCAAACCCGGCGGGCGACAAGATCGATCGCACCGCCTTCACGGGCGATATCGGTCTCGTGTTCAAGCAGTCCGACAAGCTGAGCTTCATCGCCCATTACGGTCGAAGCTATCGCCACCCCAATCTCGAGGAGCTTCTCTTCGCGGGACCCGCCACCATCGGCAGCATCGCGCCGAACGTGAAGGTCGGGCCCGAGAAGGGCGACAACATCGATCTCGGACTGAAGTTCCGCTCCGCCCAGGTTCAAGGATCGCTCTCGTACTTCAACAACAAGTACACGGACTTCATCTCCACCGAGATCACGGCGCTCACCGCCTCGAGTTCGGTGTCGCAAGCCATAAATTTCGCCGATGTTCGCATCCAGGGATTCGAGGGCGACGTCCAGGCGTCCTGGAAGCAGGGACCGGCGATCGTCTCGGTCTTCGCGAACGGCGCCTACAACAAGGGTGAAGTCCTGAGCGGCACGAACCCCCTGACCCGCGCGTCCATCGCGAACACGCCCCAGGACAACATCACGCCCCTCAAGGCCATCGCGGGCCTGAGAGTGTCCGACAAGAACGAGGGCCTGTGGGCGGAATACTCCCTGCGCCACCAGAAGAAGGTGGACAGAGTCGCGGTCACCCTCGAAGACTCGCCCTTCCTCATCTATCAGGATCTCGCGGCCCTGGCCGGGTTCACGGTCCACCGCGTCGGCGTCGGGTACGACTGGCGGAAAGACCGGAAGACGGTCGGCATCACCGTGAACGTCGAGAACCTCGGTAACAAGTTCTACCGGGAACACTTCCAGTTCGCGCCGGCGCGCGGCCGGAGCCTGACCGTCGGCCTCCGGGTCCGGAGCATGTAGGCCCGACCCTCAGATTCCCCGTCAACGGGCGCCCACATCGGGCGCCCGTTTCATTTCCCCTCGCCAGAATCCGTCCTGTTGTTATATCTTTAATACAATAGCGAAGTCCGGCCGTCGGCCTTCGCCAAAGGAGAACAGATGTCGCAAACAACACTCCCTCCCGAATTCGCCCGCCTTGGCAAGGACGTCGGAGAGTGGGACGCCGAGATCACGATCACTCCCCAGCCGGGCGCGGCTCCGCAGGCCTCGAAGGGCCGGCTCAGCGGCCGCCTGATCTGCGGCGGACGGTGGCTCGTGACCGATTTCAAGAACCACACCACGGGCTTCGAGGGCCACGGGCTCTACGGCTACAACGCCGCGTCGAGCCGTTATGTCGGCACCTGGGTCGACGACATGCGCACCAATCTCTACGTCGGCGAAGGTCAATGGGACGAAAGCGCCGCCACCATGACCTATGCGTGGAAGGCCACGATGCCGAACGGACAGGCCATGACCTGGCGCGAGACCTCGCAGCTCGTCTCGGCTGACGAACAGCTCTTCCGCGTTCTCTTCCCCCTCCCCGACGGCTCCGATTTCGAAATGATGCGCGCTGTCTATCGCCGCGCTTAAACCTTTCCTGTTTCCCACGCGTCCAAACAAGAGTCCCCGAAAGGAACACCCAAGAAGCCATGAAGACACGTCTCCGAGTCGCACTGCCCCGGGTCGCAGCCATGTTCGCCCTGGCCCTGCCCCTGGCCGCCCTCGCCCAGGCCCCCGGGCCGGCCCCCGCCGCCGCCGAACTCCCGGTCCGGGTCATCCCGAACCTCGGTGAAGGCGCCGAGTTCTACTTCTCGCCGGACAACAAGAGCCTGATCGGCAACGCCAAGCGCGAGGGCGACACCGCGCATCACGTCTATACGACCACGCTCGACGGGACGAAGATCGTCCGGATCAACGACAAGGGTGAGGACGCCTGCTCGTTCTATTTCCCCGACGGCAAGAAGCTGCTCTGGACTTCCACCCGCGATCTCACCGATCTGCCCAAGGGCGCCGGGTCCGATCCGAACGACTCCCCCAAGGGTTCCGAGATC
>CAZBTT010000758.1:0-2190 GCA_964494295.1 uncultured Acidobacteriota bacterium | reverse complement strand
CGCTCGCGCTCCAAGGACCTCCTGACCCCGCCGAGAATCTCTGACCGGGCACGCTCCACGGCCCCGACGGGCGCCCTCTTCGCAATGATCCCGCTCCACGGCCTCAGGCATGCCTCGGTCGCGTCCAGCCACGCCACCGACCAGAGCGGGGAGACGATCCTTGCGACAAGGAGATCGGCCGATGTGTCCCAAACCGATTCCGCGACCGACCCCGCCTCGTTGATCCAATAGGGGCGTTCCTCGGCCAGATCGGCTGCCGTGACGAACATTTGCCCTTTGCGGACCGCCGCTTCGAGAGTGTTCGATACCTTGTTCGTATCAAGCCACTCCACCAGATCCCGCTTCAGGTAGAGGACTTTCTGGTTGGAGCCTCCCGTCCCTTTCCTGCCAGCTTGGGAGTAGACCGGGCCGCCCGTCGGGTGCCCCGGCATTCTCATCTTGTTGAGTGTGGACGGGGATACGCGCAGAAAGACTGCCGCCTCCTCGACCGTCAGTGGGACGTTGTCAGGAAGCCTTGAAATGAGGTCCAGAGCCTGAAGATCGGAAATGTTCATGATTCGAAACCGCGCAAGAGGATTTCCCGGCATTGTCGCATGTCATCCCGCAAAGGTCGTTCGGCGCCCAATGCCCCATCTGTTAAAGTATGTCGTGTTGATACCTCAAAACAACCATTGATGAGCCGACGCCGACAGGAATACTCCAAGTATCTGCGCAGCCCGGAATGGTCGGACGTCAGGAACCTGGCCCTCGACCGCACGGGAGGCCACTGTCAGTTCTGCGGCGACTTCGCCACCGAGGTTCATCACGTCCGATACCCGAAACAGTTCGGTTCGGAACATCCGAACAGCACCATTCCGGTATGCAGGAAATGCCATGACACGTCGCACGGGATCATTCAAATGGGCAATGAGCTGACCAAAGTCGAGAGATTCTCCGAAATATCCCCCACGGGAGGAAGACTGAACTACCTGCTCAGCGACGAGGGTCGGGTCTATGCCTCGGCCAAGTCGTGGAGCCGCGCTTTGCTCGTTCCCGACTTCATGGCGGTCAACTTCGAGACCGGGCTGGCGCGACAGGCCATCCTAAAGAAGGACTCCGCCGGAGGGTCGCTCGAAATGGTCTATTCCGGGGTTCCCGTCTACAGATGGCACGCGGTCGCCGCCCAATTGAGGACTTTCGACCGGGAGTTCAGCAACACCGGCTACAAATCCAGACCCCCCGGGGAGCGCCGGCAACTAGAGAAGTTCCACGAGAACTACGAGCGCCTGACGAACTGGGGCTATGACCTTCAGGAACGAGCCATCGCCGCCATGCTTAACGCAAGGACTGCCCCTCCGCCCCCCTCCGACACCGCTGTTTCACGTGACGCTCTCGTCGAGGCCCTCCGACAGGCCGGCGCTCCGCGCCTGCACGAGCGCGACGGGCGGCTGGAGGGGCACGACGCGATCATCGAGGAGATCAAGGAGGCGGTTCCCACCCTGCGCGACCCGAAGGAGTTCATCCCGGTCCGTCAGGCGATTCAGGAGCAAGGGCTCGACCCCACCGTGATGCCTCTCCATCCGCGCTCGCGGGAGAACCTCTCCGGGCTTGCCGGACAGATGCTTAAATCCCGCTCCGCCGATCAGGGCGAGACGATAGCCGCCCGGCTGGACGGCGGCTCGGTCGCCACGACGATGAACACCTATCGTCGCGGGAGCATCTACTCCGTTATCGACGAAATCATGAGAAACAAGCAGGGCTCGTTGATTTGACACTTTCCCAAGAGGAGCCGAAGCATGACGTGCTCACGCCTCATCTTGTGAAAGTGTCTTCCTCGGTCTTCCCGGGCGTTTCTTCGGTGGTGCGGGAACATGGCGCTCGGGCGCGACCATGGGTGGCGCGTCCAGTGGGCGGCAGTCGTTGAACAGGTTCGGTGCCGACCTGAACACGAAATCCTGAACGCGTTCCGCCCAGCGCCGAAGAAGCTCCCACTCCGGGACCGTGTATCGGGCGGTCACAGCCGCAGCGGCCTCATCCTTGGACGTCGCTGCCGTGTGGTTCAGCAGACGGCTTTGTATCCCGCCGGGCACTTGCCGCTCCACCATCACCGACCCCATGGTTCGACGCCGGTCGTGGGGGTTCCAGAAGGCGACACCGATCTCCTTGGCCACCGCGTCCTCGTCTTCCGGCGTCGCCACGATCCGCACGATG
>CAZBTT010000757.1:0-2190 GCA_964494295.1 uncultured Acidobacteriota bacterium | reverse complement strand
GGCCTGTCTTGCCGGTCTCACCAGCCATGAAGAAGAGAAGCTGCTGAGCGCCGTAGCCATGAATGTCGCCCGCGTGCCCATGACTGGAGCCAGTCCGCTATGAAGAGTCGTATCCCCATGAACCACGCCGCGCTTCCCGCGGTCCTCGCCCTGATCCTGTGCGGATCCGCGACCCGCGTGGCCGCGCAGTCCGCGACTTTGGCCGGCGATCCTGCCGGGGCAGGCGCCGAAGTTCGTACCTCCGCGCCCTCCGCAGCTTCCAACCAGGAGCAGCCGCCCGCGGAAAAGGAAAAGAAGAGCCTCCGACGGGACCGATCGACCGATCCTGCCGCTCACATCCCCGAGTTGCGCGACGAGACCTTCCGGCTGATGGACGCGTACCTCATCAGCAATCTGCAGGAAAGCCTCGGCCTCACCGACGAGCAGTTCGGCAAAGCCCTCCCCCTGGTCAAGAAACTGCAGTCCGACCGCCGGGATTACGCCAAGCGACGAATGCAGGCCCTTCGTTTGCTTCGCAAGTCGCTCCTCTCAGGATCGGCGACCGAAGCCGGAGTTGTGGACCTGTTGAAGGACCTCAAGAACGCCAGCGCTGAAGAACGGGCAGGGACCTTGCGGAATCTCGAGGTTCTCGACGCAGTTCTTACCCCGATCCAGCAGGCAAAGTACCGCGTCTTCGAGGCCGAGGTGGACCTGCGCCTGCGGCATCTGCTGGCCCGCAGTCAGGACAAGGAGCGAACTCAGCGACGCTGATCGGCGTTGGGCCGTCTCGGGACCGAGCGGGTAAAGTACGTCCTGACATCGAGTTAGGAGCTGGGCTCGGCGGCGTCCCGTCGCGCCGTGTTAAACTCCCGCGCCTTTGAAGATGCCCGCAAGGGGCGTCCCGCGTCGCGCCATGACCCATCCGCCTCTTCTCGAGATCGCCCCGCAAGACGTTCATCAGGTCGTGGGCCGTCATTTGCTCGTTGACGCCCTCGACTTCGTGTTCGATCTCGAGAAAAGCCAGGGCTCGTGGCTGTATGACTCCCGCAACGGCCGCAACCTCCTCGATTTCATGACGTTCATCGCGTCCTCCCCCATCGGGTACAACCACCCGAAGATGAAGGACGGCGACTTCCAGCAGCGCCTGTTGAAAGTTGCTCAGGTCAAGCCCTCTCTCTCCGACGCGTTCACCGTGGAGTACGCGGCTTTTCTCGAAACCTTCGCGCGTGTGGCCATGCCGAAGTATCTGCCGCACGCCTTCTTCATCGAGGGCGGCACCCTGGCCGTCGAGAACACGCTCAAGGTCGCGATGGACTACAAGGTCCGCCAGAACTGGCGGAGTGGATCTGACCCGAAGAAGCAGCGTGGACAGCAGATCGTCCATTTCAAGGAAGCCTTCCACGGCCGCTCCGGCTACTGCCTTTCGCTCACGAACACCGATCCCGCCAAGACCGACCTGTTCCCCAAGTTCCCCTGGCCGCGCATCGAGAACCCCAAACTCACCTTCCCTCCAAGCGCGGACTCTCTGCGCGATGTCGTGGCCCTCGAGCAGCGTTCGCTCGAGCAGCTGCGCAAGGCGTTCGAGGACTTTGGCGACGACATCGCGGGCATCCTCATCGAGCCGATCCAGGGCGAGGGTGGCGACAATCATTTCCGGCCCGAGTTCATCCAGGCCCTCAAGTCCATCGCGGATTCGATGAACTGCTTCTTCATCGTCGACGAGGTTCAGACCGGCGTGGCCCTCACCGGCAAGTTCTGGGCGCACGAACACTACGGGGTTGAGCCTGACGCCCTGGCCTTCGGCAAGAAGACGCAGACCTGCGGGTGCCTGGTCGGGACCAAGGTCGACCGCGAGCCCGACAACGTTTTCAAGACGAAGTCTCGGATCAACTCCACCTGGGGCGGCAACCTCACCGACATGGTTCGCTTCCAGCGTTTCCTCGAGATCATCGAGGAAGACCGGCTGCGCCAAAACGCCCGGTTGGTCGGCGAGCCTGCGGCTGAAGTTCACGAAGAACCGGTCGATGACGCGCCGCGCCTCGCGGAAGTTGTCGTCCGCCCGCTGCCGTTCGGCCTCGGCGCGGCGCTCGGCGGCCTGCGACCGGACCAGCCCCAGCGAGGTGCCGACGACGCCCGCCAGGAGCGCGAACAGGATCAACCCCGCCGCGATCACCTGCCCGCGGTTCCGCCGCACAAACTTGCGGAGGCGGT
>CAZBTT010000756.1:0-2192 GCA_964494295.1 uncultured Acidobacteriota bacterium | reverse complement strand
CCTTCTCATGGTGTTTGCCCTGCTCTCCGGATTGTTCTCGCTCATCGGCCTGTATGGGGTCATCGCCTACGCAGTGCGGCAGCGAGAGCGCGAGATAGCGTTGCGGATCGCGATCGGGGCCGACCGGAACGCGATCACGCGTCTCTTCGTCCGGCAGGGCGCCGCCGTGCTCGGGGCGGGTCTTCTGCTCGGAATCGTCGGAGCCCAGGGGCTCGGGCAGCTCCTACAGTCGCAGCTTTTCGGCGTCAAGGCCGCCGATCCCTATGTGATCGCGGCCGCGACGGCCGCGTTCGCGATGTGCGGCCTGCTCGCGGTTGCGTGGCCGGCTCGACAGGCGGCTCAAACCGATCCCGCCGCTGCCCTTCGGGAGTAGAGTCCGCCTCGTCTCATTTCGCAAGACGAGGAGCTCATCATGGCCGGCAAGTCCAAACCCTCCGTCCCAAGCACGTCGAAGTCAGGGAGAAAACAAGCTCCCCCGCGGATGTCGCTGGCCGAAGTGATGTCGGCGCTCGAGAAGGCGGGCACGGCGCAGGCGCGCAAGATCTACGCCCGGCACGGGGCGACCGGCCCCATGTTTGGCGTCAGCTTCGCCGACCTGAAAACGCTGGTGAAACGGATCAAGGTGGATCAGGAACTGGCGCTCGCCCTGTGGGATACCGGGAACGTCGACGCGCGCACCCTCGCGGTCAAGATAGCCGATCCCCGGCGGATGTCTGCCGGGGACCTCGACCGCTGGGCCTCAGAAATGACCATGCGCGGGTGCAACGCCTACGTGGCCCACCTGGCGGTCGAAGGGGGTCACGGCGCCTCCCGCGCCGAGGCCTGGCTGAAGTCCAAAGCCGAAGTCCTTCGCAACAGCGGATGGGTGCTTGTGGGCGCCCTCGCCATGCGCGACGAAACGCTTTCACGCGACTGGTTCGGCCCACCCCTTTTGACCATCCAGAAGACCATTCATCAGGCGCCAAACTACGAGCGCGAGGCCATGAATGGCGCCCTGATCTCCATCGGATGCCGGGACGCCGCCTTGCGGAAAGCCGCCCTGGCCGCCACCAAACAGATCGGCACCGTGACCGTCGATCACGGCGACACCGCCTGCAAGACTCCCGATGCCGCCGCGTCCATCGAGAAGGCGTGGGCGCACGCCATCGAGAAGGGCTTCGAGAGTCCGGCCGCCCAGGAGAGAAACCGCGAGTCGATGCGCACCCGCTGCTGAAGCGGTCCATCCGGTCCCTCCCGGGATCATCGCCGGACTCGATGGGGATAAGCTCAAGCCATGCTCCTTCCCGCCATCGGATTCCTCCTGGCTCTGACCCAGTCCCCAACCCCCGAGATCGCACTTGTCCAGGCGACCGCGGATACGCGTGCTTTCGATCTGCAGGGCCATCGCGGTGGTCGCGGCCTGTGGCCCGAAAACACGCTCCCGGGTTTCGCCGGCGCCCTGACGCTCGGGGTCGACACCCTCGAACTCGACTGCGCGGTCACGAAGGACGGTGTCGTGGTCTTGAGCCACGACCCCTTGCTCAATCCCGAAATCACGCGCGACGCAAGCGGCAAGTTCATCGAGACGCACGGGCCGTCGTTTCACTCGCTCACGTACGCGGAGCTTCAGACGTACGACGTCGGCCGGATCAAGCCCGGCACGCCCTACGCGGCCCTCTATCCCGACCAGAAGGGCATGGACGGCGTGCGCATCCCGCGACTCGCGGACCTTTTCGCCCTGGTGAGGAAGAGCGGAAACACCACGGTTCGTTTCAACATCGAAACCAAGATCACGCCTCAGAAGCCCAACGAGACCGTGGGGGCGCAGGCCTTCGCGGAGGCGGTGGTGAAGGTGGTGCGCGAGGCGAAGATGGAAAAGCGCGCCGCGATTCAGTCGTTCGATTGGCGGACGCTCGCGGCGGTGAAGCGGATCGCGCCGGAGATCGAAACCGTGGCTCTCACCACACTCCGCCCCGGCGGCGGCAACGTTCAACCGGGAGCGCCCGGCCCCTCGCCCTCGCTCGGTGGTCTTGATGTCGACAACTTCGGCGGATCCATCCCGAAGGCCGTGAAAGCCATCGGCGCCTCGGTGTGGTCCCCGAACTGGGGCGACGTCGAGGCCGCGCAGGTGGCGGAGGCGCAGGGTCTGGGCCTCAAGGTGATCCCATGGACGATCAACGAGAGCGCCGACATGGAGAAGTTCATCGACATGG
>CAZBTT010000755.1:0-2193 GCA_964494295.1 uncultured Acidobacteriota bacterium | reverse complement strand
TCCAGGGGTATCAGCTCCAGGTCACGATCAGCGACGACAGCGGCACGTTCCTCGCCATCAACGACGTCGCGCTCACGGAAGGGACCGGGGGCACGACGAATGCCGTCTTCACCGTCACCCGGACCGGCACCACCACCGGAACTTCGTCGGTCACCGCGCAGACCGCGAACAACACGGCTCTCGCCCCGTCCGACTACACCGCCACCGGCCCTACCGTCCTCAATTTCGCTGCCGGCGTCACCACTCAGACCTTCAGCGTTCCCGTGGTGGGCGATACCTCTGACGAGGCCGCGGAGACGTTCTTTGTGAACCTCTCCGCCGCCTCCGGAGCGTCGATCGCCGACAGCCAGGGCGTCGGCACGATCAATGACGACGACAATCCTCCCTCTCTCTCGATCAACGATCAGTCGGTGACGGAAGGGAACAGCGGCGCCACCAACGCCACATTCACCGCCACTCTCTCCGCCGCAAGCAGCCAGACCGTCACCGTGAACTACGCCACCGCCGACGTGACCGCGGTGGCGGGAAGCCCGTTGACGCAGTCGAATTCTTCGGCCATTGCGATCAACTCGTCCGGAAACGCCACTCCTTACCCCTCCTCCATCACGGTCGCGGGGGCGCCGGGCACGGTTACGAAGGCGGTGGTGACACTCAACTCCCTGAGCCACACCTACTCCAGCGACGTCGACATCCTTCTGGTGGGCCCGGGTGGCCAGAAGATCATCCTCATGGCGGATGCGGGCGCCAATAACCCGGTGACCAACGCCACTCTGGTCTTCGATGACGCGGCCGCGGGCAGCCTCGGGACGGGAGCGATCATCTCGGGGACCTATAAGCCCACGGACCTCGCCGACGGCGAAGGACTGGACGCCTGGGGCTCGCCCGCTCCCGTGGCGCCCTACGGGTCCGCTCTTTCGGACTTCAATGGAACTGCGCCGAACGGGACCTGGAGCCTCTTCGTCGTTGACGATGTCGGCGGCGACTCGGGAAGCATCGCGGGCGGTTGGTCGTTGACCCTGACCACCACCGGTCTCGACTACACCGCGGTTTCAGGGACGTTGACGTTCGCGCCGGGGGAAACCACCCAATCGATCGTGGCGCCGGTCAGAGGCGACACGCTGGATGAGGCGAACGAGACCTTTGCCGTGAACCTGAGCGGGGCCACGAACGCCACCATCTCCGACGCCCAGGGCATTGGCACGATCAACGACGACGATGCGGCGCCAACGGTTTCGATCAACGATGTGTCGGTGACGGAAGGAAACTCCGGTCCGGTAGTAGCCGGATTCACGGTGTCGTTGTCGGCGGCAAGCGGGCAGACCGTGACGGTGCTCGCGGCCACGGCGAACAACACCGCGGTGGCGCCGGGCGACTACACGGCGGTGTCGTCGACCACGGTCACCTTCAGTCCCGGTGTGACGACTCAGACGTTCAACGTGAATGCGCAGGGCGATACGCTGGACGAGATCAACGAGACGTTCCAGGTGAACTTGAGCACGCCCACGAACGCGACGATTTCCGATGGGCAGGGTCTGGGCACGATCACCGACGATGATTCGCCCCCGCTCCTTTCGATCAACGACGTGACGGTGACCGAAGGGAACGCGGGCCCGGTGGTTGCCGGATTCACGGTGACGCTGTCGGCGGCGAGCGGGCAGACCGTGACGGTGCTCGCGTCGACCGCGAACAACACCGCGGTTTCACCCGGCGACTACACGGCGGTAGGGACCACAACGGTGACGTTCAATCCCGGTGTGACGACTCAGACCTTCAACGTGAATGTGCTGGGCGATACGCTCGACGAGATCAACGAGACGTTCCAGGTGAACTTGAGCACGCCCACGAACGCGACAGTTTCCGACGGCCAGGGTCTTGGCACGATCACAGACGACGACGCGCCGCCCCAGGTCTCGATCAACGACGTGACGGTGACGGAAGGGAACGCGGGCCCGGTGGTGGCCGGATTCTCGGTGACTTTGTCGGCGGCAAGCGGGCAGACGGTGACGGTGCTCGCGGCCACGGCGAACAACACCGCGGTGGCGCCGGGCGACTACACGGCGGTGTCGTCGACCACGGTCACCTTCAGTCCCGGTGTGACGACTCAGACGTTCAACGTGAATGCGCAGGGCGATACGCTGGACGAGATCAACGAGACGTTCCAGGTGAACTTGAGCACGCCCACGAACGCGACGA
>CAZBTT010000754.1:0-2211 GCA_964494295.1 uncultured Acidobacteriota bacterium | reverse complement strand
CAGCACGACGACGAAAGACAGCGCAACCAAACGGTTGAGAGGAATCTGTGCGCCGGTGACGGTGGTATTCAGGAAGTTGTACCCCTCGACGTCGGAGCCCCAGATGATCCGGGCCAGGTTCTGCACTACGTAGAGAAGCCCGAAGGAGGCAAGCATCGATTTGCCCTCGAAGACGTCGAGTGAAGGCGACGTGTCCATCAGGCGGCGGAAGAGCGTTTTGTGGAGAATGAAGCCCATGATGAAGGCGGCAGGGCCCGTGATCGCTACGGATAGCAAGGGGTTGAGGTTCACGCTGCCGAGCAGCCAGAAGGTTATGAACGCCCCGACCATGATGAACTCGCCGTGGGCGACGTTGAGTACGCGCGCGACCCCGTACTGCAGGGTCAAGCCCACGGAGACGAGGGCGAATATTCCACCGAGCAGAAGGCCGGTTATGAAGATATCTCTGAATGCAGTCATCAGGGTCCTTTGGATGGGCGCCCAGCAAGACCGGGCCATCGGCGGCTCGCCCGGAGGCTCCCCGCCGATGGCCCGTAGTGTTCAGCTACCGGTTATGTGGTTTCCGCGATGGCTTGATCAGTCCGCTCGATTACTGCGCCGCAGGCCACGCCGGCTTGGGATAGATCGGAGCCGCGGTTCGCTTGTCGCCCACGTCGACGACCTCGGGGACGCCGCCCTGCCATTGCCCGATTTGACCGTTGTAGGAAGAGACATCCATGATCTGGTTCGTGTAGAAGGTGTCGGGACTCATTGACGTGGGGAAGTGCGCCGTCCGCATGACCTCGGCGATCGCCGCCTGGTCGAGGGTCCCGGCCTTCTCGATTGCCTGCTGGAAGAACTCAAGCTCGGCCCGGTAGATTATTGCGCCCCAATAGTCGATGTTCTCGTTGGTACCGGCGAAGGCCGCGAGTTTGTCGTAGTACGCCTTCGCTTCCGGACTGCTGTTGGGGCTCGAGGCGCCCTCGAACATGACCCCCTCCATGGCGGGCCCAAAGATGTTTGCGAAGAACTGGAAGCTTCCGCCCGGGCCCAGCAAGACGCCCCGAGGATTGTAGTTGAGCTGCATCATCGTCTGCATCGCGAGGATGTTCTGCGGTGGATAGGCGAAGAAGGCCACGTAGTCGGGGTCCTTCTCCTGGATCTGCTTGATGATACTCGTCATGTCCTTGATGTCGCCGGGAATCGCGATGTTCTCCACGATGTCGACGCCCGCGGCGGAGAGGAAGACCGCGGCTTGAGCCTGATACTCGATGCCGTGCAGGTCGTCCAGGTAGACGACTGCGACAGTCTTCGCGCCTTGTTCCTTGAGGATCTCGGCGAACGCCGGCATCTGGTCGTGGTTCGAGTAGCTCAGCGCCTGGAAGAAGTAGGGCAAGTCGCCCTTCTGTATCTCCTTCTCGAGCGTCGTGGCGCCACCCTCGGCGCTGAACAGGATGTACTCGTGTGCGTTGGCCACGCCGGCCGCGGCGAACAGGAACGCGGTGCTCGTCGGCGCGAAGATGAAGTCGACCTTGTCCTCCTCCATGAGCTTAGTCATGAGACGCAGGCTCGTATCGAGGTCGCTCTGATCGTCGTAGACCTTCATTTCCACCGGCATCATCTTGCCGGCCACGTTGATACCGCCAGCCGCGTTGACTTCCTCCACCCACAATTTGTACGCGGGACCGAAGGCATTCGCCTCAAAGAACGAGAGCGGGCCCGACACGGGCCGCGCCGCTCCGATGATGATCTTGTCTTGTTCCGGCTGCGCCAAGGTTGTAGCGGTCGTTTCCGTACCACCGGCCGTAGTCTCGGTGCTGGCGCCTGTGGTGGTTGTGGTGTCTCCACAACCGGCGAGCAGCGCCGCCGATGCGAGAATCACGAGCAGAACGGCAGCGAGAACTGCGATTGCTGGGCGTTTCATTCGGCCTCCCCTCAATGAATGTGTTCGTACTTCCCCTCGCGATTATCTATATATATCATCAGGGGCGGGCACGCAATAGGCGGGAGATAAGAAGCTCAAGAGGACGGAGCTGTCGACAGACATCAGAGGACGGTTCCTTCGCGATAGGGGATCGAGGGGTGAGGTTGGAACTGACAGGCCCGGAACCGCACGCGAAGGCCACGCTGGCCGGGATCGTCGGCGACGAGAACGTCGCGGACGATACCGGCACGCTCGGAGGGTTCGCCCGCGACCACAGCTTCGTGCTCGGGACCCAGCCCCAGTTCGGG
>CAZBTT010000753.1:0-2219 GCA_964494295.1 uncultured Acidobacteriota bacterium | reverse complement strand
CCCCGGGCCTGCTCGGGGGACATGTACGCCGCGGTGCCGAGAATGAAGCCGGCCTCGGTCGCGTGGAACGACGCGGTGGGCGAGTTGTGGAGAGATGCCGCGTCGCCGCCGTTCGGCGAGGCCGTGGCATCGAGCGCTTTTGCGAGACCGAAGTCGAGGATCTTCACCACGCCGTTCGGCGTCACCTTGATGTTCGCGGGCTTCAAGTCGCGGTGCAGGATGCCCTTCTCGTGGGCGGCCTCGAGACCCTCTGCGATCTGCCTCACGATCGCGATCGCTTCCTCCATCGGAATCGGACCGCCCCGGAGACGCTGGGACAGATCGTCGCCCTCCACCAGTTCAAGGATGAGAGCCACCGCGCCCGCGGACTCCTCCAGGCCATAGATTGCGGCGATGTTGGGGTGATTCAGCGATGCGAGGACCTGGGCTTCGCGCTTGAACCTGGCGACGCGTTCATGATCCTGCGCGAACGCGGCCGGCAGCACCTTGATCGCGACGTCGCGATTGAGCTTGGTGTCGCGCGCGCGGAACACTTCGCCCATTCCGCCGGCACCAATGGCGCCGCTGATTTCGTAAGGCCCAAGCCTTGATCCGGCCGCCATGCTCATGAGTGCGTGGAGTCTAGGGGATTTGTCCGCGCCTGCTCTCCCTCCGCTAGAGTCCCCTGCAATGTCCGAGGACAACGAAGAGGGGTCGATGAAGACGGGCACGCGGCCAGAGCCACGGCCAAGGTCGGCCCCGCCCTCACCCATCTCCCGCCCCCGTAGCGGGAGTCATCCCAGTGACGGTCGTTTCGCGCCCGGCGAGGTCGTCGCCGAACGCTTTCGAATCGTGGGGCTGCTCGGCAAGGGCGGGATGGGAGAGGTCTATCGCGCCGATGACCTGCGTCTCGGCCAGCCTGTGGCCCTCAAGTTCCTCCCCGAGTCCTTCGCCGCCGATGCCGACCGTGTGGACCGCTTCTACAACGAGGTGCGCGTCGCGCGTCAGGTTTCCCACCCCAACGTCTGCCGCATGTATGACATTGGCGAAGTCGCTGGCCTTCACTATCTCGCCATGGAGTTTGTCGATGGCGACGACCTCGCCTCGCTGCTCCGCCGCATCGGCCGGCTTCCGGAGGACAAGGGGCTCGACATCGCGCGCCAGCTCTGCGCGGGTCTTGCCGCCGCCCACGATCGCGGCGTTCTTCATCGCGACATCAAGCCCGAGAACATCATGATCGACGGCCGGGGCAAGGTGCGCATCACCGACTTCGGCCTCGCCGGCATCGCGGACGAGATCGCGCAGGGCGATGTGCGTTCGGGCACGCCCGCCTACATGTCTCCCGAACAGTTGAGCGGCCGTGAGGTCACCACGCGAAGCGATGTGTACTCCCTGGGTCTCGTGCTCTACGAGATCTTCACGGGCAAACGCGCGTTCGAAGGCAAGACTTTTGTGGAGTTCCTGCGCAAGCACGAGCACGATGCGCCGCCCGAACCCTCACGCCTCGTCACCAATCTCGATCCGGCCATCGAAAGCGTGATCCTGCGCTGCCTGGCCAAGGATCCCCTGGCCCGCCCCTCCTCCGCTCTTTCGGTTGCGGGCGGACTGCCCGGCGCGGATCCGCTCACCGCGGCTCTGCTCGCGGGTGAAACCCCTTCTCCCGAGATGGTCGCGGCGGCGGGGGGGACGGACCGGCCATCCTCGAAACTGGCGATCGCCATGGGGTTGGTGACGTGCGCCCCGACCGTCGCCGTCCTTTTCCCCGGCCTCCAGAATCAGATCCAGAACTACGTCCCAATGGGGAAGCCGCCCGCGGTCCTCGAGGATCGCGCCCGCGACATACTGAAAGACCTGGGCTCGGGCGAAGCCGCGGACAGCGCCAGCGCGTACTCCTATGACGCCGAGTACCTCCTCGACGTGGCCAGGAAAGATCAGTCGCAAACGCGGTGGGACCACCTCGCCACGAACGAACCGCCGGTTCTGCAGTTCTGGTACCGCGAGAGTCCTCGACCGTTGCTGACCCTGGACGTCGCGGGGAAGGTCTACACCGGGAATCCGCCCATCGGGGTCTCCGGAATGGCCGGGGTATGGCTGAACACTTCCGGACGCCTTGTCGAGTTCTATCGCGTGCATCCGCAACGCGACGCGCCCGCCACGAACCCGCCCCCGCCGGCGGACTTCTCGAAACTGTTTGACTTCGCGGATCTCGACCCCGCGGCCTTCAAGGAAACCACTCCCGA
>CAZBTT010000752.1:0-2229 GCA_964494295.1 uncultured Acidobacteriota bacterium | reverse complement strand
AGCCGACCCTCGTGTGGCAGATCGGAGCGCCCACGGCGGGGAGACGGAAGATCGGGGCGTCAGACATCAGCACTGGGATGCAGTGGAGTTCCGACTATGTCCTCTCCCTCGACGCGGCTGAGGAGAAAGCCGGTCTGCCGGGGTGGGTGACCATCACCAACAACTCCGGGGCCTCCTACAAGGACGCGAAGCTGAAGCTCGTGGCCGGCGATGTTCACAAAGCTCCCGTGCCCCGCCCGGCCGCGCTCGGTCGCCAGGTGGCGATGGAGATGTCCATGGCCAAGCAGAGCTTCGCGGAGGAGGGCCTCTTCGAGTACCACCTCTACACCCTCGATCGTCCCTCCACGATCAAGAACGCTCAGACGAAGCAGATCCAGCTCCTCCAATCCGAGGGCATACGCATCACCAAGGACTACGTCCTGAGCGGCGGAACGCACTATTTCCAGTCGGTGTGGTCGGGGGCCGCAAGCAAAGAGAAGATCAAGGTGTTCATCGGTTTCAAGAACTCCGAAGCGACGCCCGGCCTCGGCCAGCCCCTGCCCAAGGGCGTCGTCCGCGTGTTCAAGAAGGATCGGTCGGGCTCGCCGCAGCTCATCGGCGAAGACCGAATCGACCACACGCCGCGGAATGAAGACATCAAGCTCGAACTCGGGAACGCCTTCGACATCGTGGCCGAGCGGCGGCAGACCGACTTCCGTCACCTGACCACTCGCCCGGCGACCACCTACGAATCCGCGCACGAGATCAAGATCCGGAACCAGAAGGACACCCCGGTGATGGTCCGCGTGGTCGATCCGATCGGGGGCGAGTGGACGATGATCGAAACCTCCCATCCGAACCGGAAGACCGCGGCGTTCGAATCGCAGTGGGAGATTCCCGTGGCCGCGGGCGCTGAGACCGTTCTGACCTACCGCGTCCGCGTCAAGTACTAGGTTCATGAAGCGAACCATCGCGGTTCTGCTCGCCCTCGCGCAGACTTCGTACGCCTCTCAGGTGACGTCCTCGGCCGACCACCGGGTGTCGGTCGCCGTGACCGTCTACAACGACGGCCGAGGTCTCGTCCGCGAGGAGCGGAACATCGATCTTGCCGCGGGCCTGAACGAAGTGCGCTTCATGGATGTCGCCGAGCAGATTCAGCCCCCGACCGTTCGGGTGGCTCCGATCGAAGGCGCGCCTTTCAATGTCCTCGAGCAGAACTACGAGTTCGACCTGCTCTCTCCCGCCAAGCTCCTCGACAAGTTCGTCGGCCAGACCATCACCCTCGTCCAGCAGAAGATGATGAACAACCAGACCGTGGAGGAGTCGGTCGAGGCAAAGCTTCTCTCGAACAACAATGGCACGGTCTGGGAGATCGGCGGGAAGATCGTGGTGAGCCCGGCGTACACGAGGATGGTGTTTCCGAACGTGCCCGAGAATCTGATTGCGAGGCCGACCCTCGTCTGGCAGATCGGCGCCCCTACTGCGGGGAAGCGGAAGATCGAGGCTTCGTACATCACCGGCGGGATGCAGTGGAACGCCGACTACGTTCTTTCCCTCGACGCTGCCGAGGAAAAGGCCGGCCTGCAGGGCTGGGTGACGATCAACAACCACTCCGGAGCTTCGTACGAGAACGCGAAGCTGAAGCTCGTCGCGGGCGACGTGCACAAAGCCGAGGCCGACCTGCTGGCTCCGGCCCCACAGGCGCGGGCGGACATGGCTTTCGCCGCGGGGGCGCCCGCCTTCGCCGAAGAGGGACTGTTCGAGTACCACCTCTACACCCTCGACCGTCCCTCGACCATCAAGAATGCGCAGACGAAGCAGATTCAGCTTCTCTCGGCCGAAGGCATTGGCATCACCAAGGACTACGTTCTTTCCGGGGGCACGCACTACTTCCAGTCGGTGTGGTCCGGTCCGCCCGCCAAGGAAAAGATCGCGGTGTTCATCGCTTTCAAGAACACCGAGGCCACGCCGGGCCTGGGTCAGCCGATGCCCAAGGGCATCGTCCGCGTCTTCAAGAAAGACCGGTCGGGCTCGCCCCAGTTGATCGGCGAGGACAACATCGATCACACGCCGCGGAACGAGGAAGTGAAGCTCGAACTCGGCAACGCCTTCGACATCGTTGCCGAGCGCCGGCAAACCGACTTCCGCCATCTCACGACCCGACCCGCCACGACTTTCGAGTCGGCGCACGAAATCAGGATCCCGAACCAGAACGACACCCCAGTTACCGTTCGCACGGTCCAGCCGAAC
>CAZBTT010000751.1:0-2245 GCA_964494295.1 uncultured Acidobacteriota bacterium | reverse complement strand
CGGGCCCGAGCTTGGTGTCTCGCGCTTCGAGTTCGAACTCCTCGATGTGGATCGAGGTGTACATGTCTTCACGCACCAGCTTCTCGGACACGAGGATCGCGTCTTCGAAGTTGTAGCCGCGCCAGGGCATGAACGCGACCAGCACGTTCCGGCCAAGCGCCAGCTCACCCATCTCCGTGCAGGGGCCGTCGGCCAGGATTTGTCCCTTGCCCACGCGCGCCCCGACCTTGACGATCGGCTTCTGGTTGATCGAGGTGCTCTGGTTGGAGCACTTGAACTTCGTGAGGTTGTAGATGTCGGCGCCGATTTCCTTGCCCTTGTCGGGGCCATCCTGGGCCTCGGCGCGGACAATGATGCGGCGGGAGTCGACGGAGTCGATGATCCCGGCGCGGCGGCAGACGACCGCGGCGCCCGAGTCCTTCACCGTGACGTGCTCCATGCCGGTGCCCACGAAGGGAGCCTCGGAACGGAGAAGCGGCACACCCTGGCGCTGCATGTTCGCGCCCATCAGAGCGCGGTTCGCGTCGTCGTGCTCGAGGAAGGGAACGAGCGAGGCGGCGACGGAGACGAGCTGCTTGGGCGAAACGTCGACGTACTCGACATCCTCGCGGCGGGCGAGGATGAAGTTGCCAGCCTTACGGGCCGAACAACGCTCCTCGAGAATCTCGCCGTTCTTGCCGACCTTGATGTTCGCCTGCGCGATCGTGTACTTGTCTTCTTCCCAGGCCGAAAGGTAGAAGCAATGGGGCTCGACTTCGGCGCCCTTCTTCTTGGCCTTGGCCAGGGTCTCGTTCTCGGACTCGATCTCGGCGCGTTCGACGATGTCGCCGACCTTGAAGCGCGAGTCGCCCGAATCGAGCACCTGGTAGTAGTAAAGGACGTGGCCCTGGCGCACCTTCTGGTACGGACTCTCGATGAACCCGAACTCGTTGATCCGCGCGTAGCACGAGAGCGACGCGATGAGGCCGATGTTCGGGCCTTCCGGCGTTTCAATCGGGCAGATGCGGCCGTAGTGGGTGGGATGGACGTCGCGGACTTCGAAGCCGGCGCGCTCGCGGGACAGACCGCCGGGTCCGAGGGCGGAGAGACGGCGCTTGTGCGTGATCTCGGAGAGCGGGTTCGTCTGGTCCATGAACTGCGACAGCTGCGACGAGCCGAAGAACTCGCGCACCGCGGCCATGACGGGCTTCGCGTTCACGAGGTCGTGCGGCATGGCCGTGGCCATTTCCTGGTAGACGCTCATCTTTTCCTTGATGGCGCGTTCCATGCGGACGAGGCCGAGACGGAACTGGTTCTCGAGCAACTCGCCGACCGATCGCACGCGGCGGTTGCCGAGGTGATCGATGTCGTCGACGTCCGCCGGGTTCTTGCGGAGGCGAAGCACGTACGCCACCACCGCCTTCACGTCCTCGGGAAGAAGCGTCTTCTCGGAGAGCGGGGTCGAAAGGCCGAGCTTGGTGTTGAGCTTGAGGCGGCCGACGCGCGAGAAGTCGTACTTCTGCGCGTTCAGGAACATGTTGTCGAACAGCGCGCGGGAAGTCTCACGCGTTGGCGGGTCGCCCGGACGAATGCGGCGGTAGATCTCGACGAGCGCCTCGTCGGCGGTCTTGATGGAGTCCTTGCGAACGGTGTTCGACATCATCGGACCGACGTCGTCCTTCTCGGGGAAGAAGACGTCGATGGTGTCGACCTGGCTCGCGGGATCGATGATCTTGCTGAGCTTCTCGACCGTGATCTCGGTATTGGCTTCGGCCAGAATGACGCCGTCCACCGGGCTCGCCACGTCGGTCACGGAGAAGGCGCCCATGAGGTCGACGGGGTCGATCTCGATTTCCTGGATGCCCTGCTTGACCAGCGTCTCGTAGATAGCCGCAGTGACGCGGCGGCCGGCGTGGAGGATGTCCTCGCGCTTGCCGTTTGCGTCCTTGCCGCCGGTAATGCTCTTGGTGAGCTTGTTCCCGATCAGATGGGGAGCGACCTTGAGCAGGATCTTGCCTTCACGGAAGCTGACCCGGTCGCACTTGTAGAACGTGCGGATGAGGTCTTCGTCGCGCTCCATGCCGAGGGCGCGGAGGAAGACGGAGGCCAGGAACTTGCGCTTGCGGTCGATGCGGACGTGCAGGAGGTTCTTCGCGTCGTATTCGAACTCGACCCAGGACCCGCGGTAGGGGATCAGCTGCCCCATGAACAGGACCTTCTCCTCGCAGTGGAAGAAGGCGCCCGGCGAACGGTGGAGCTGCGAAAC
>CAZBTT010000750.1:0-2246 GCA_964494295.1 uncultured Acidobacteriota bacterium | reverse complement strand
TTGCCGTTCTCGCCACCGGGGCAAACCTCAGGACATTCGCGCGGTACGCGGCGGGGGGGCTGACACCCTCGCCCGCTCCCGACGGCTCGCTCCTCAAGATGGTGGTGCGCGATCCCGTGGGCGTGGTGGTCGGCCTTACGCCCTATAACGCGCCTCTGCCCTTCGCCGCGCTCAAGATCTCGCCCGCCCTGGCTGCGGGAAATTCGATCGTGTTCAAGCCTTCCGAGCGCGCGCCGCTTCTCGCCGCCGAATTCGCCCGCGTTCTTTACGAAGCCGGTCTTCCCGAGGGCGCTCTCAGCGTTCTCCACGGTGCTGCGGGCGTCGCGGCCCGGCTGGCCGGCGATGACCGGGTCGATATGATCACCCTGACCGGCGGCACCGCGGCCGGGTCGGCGATCATGCGCCTCGCCGCGCCCACGATCAAGAATCTCCTGCTGGAACTGGGCGGGAAGTCCGCCCACATCATCCTCGAGGACGCCGACCTGGAGATGGCGATTCGCGGGGCCGCCGCGGGAATCTTCCGCAACTCCGGCCAGCGATGTTTCTCAGGCTCGCGCCTGGTGGTTCAGTCCTCGGTAGCCGATCGCGTCGAACGTGAACTCTGCGCGCTTGCCGACTCGCTGGCTGTGGGCGACCCGTTCGAGGAAGCCACGGAAGTCGGCGCGATGATCGACGACCGAGCGGTCGATGCGGCAGCCGATTTCGTGAAGAGGGCCAAGGGCGAAGGCCTCCGCGTCGGCGCCGGCGGTGTGCGAGTCGAGGATCTTCGCCAGGGTTCGTTCTTCCGGCCCACCGTCCTGCTCGGCGGCACCGCCTCGTGCGGCCCGGCCCAGGAGGAACTCTTCGGCCCCGTGACCACGGTGATCCGCGTACGCGATGCCGAGGAGGCGATCGCGGTCGCGAACGACTCGAAATACGGCCTCGGCGGAGGCGTGTGGTCGAGCGACATTTCGAAGGCCCTCGACGTGGCGCGACGTGTGCGCACCGGCACGATGTGGGTCAACACCTACGGCTCCATCAGCGGAGATCTTCCTTTCGGCGGATACGGCCAGTCGGGCCTGGGGCGCGAGGGCGGCCTCCTGGGCTACGAGGCCTATACCGAGCCAAAATCCATCGTCATCGAAACCAACCCCGGCGCATCCGCGCCGTTGTTCAGAGATCGCAAGTCCTGAAAGGCCCCCATGCGAACCAAAGCGCTACTCACTCTCGCCGCCGTTGTCCTCTCGACCTCGGCCCTCGCCGTCCAGAAGAAGAAGGCGCCGGCGGGTCCGCCGCCTCCGCCGAAACTGGACCTTTCGAAGCCCGAGGATGTCATCACGGCGAACCGCAAAGTTCACTCCTCCACGATCGACGGCAAGCCCGTCATCTACGAGTTCTGGGTCAAGACCTACTCCCGCGTCCCCGGCGAGCGCGATCGGCTTCTTTTCAACTGGCATGCGATGAACATCCGTGCGAGCAAGACCGTGGTGGACGATAAGGGGCAGAAGGGCTACCGGATGGTCTCGCGCGAGGTGGTCTTTTACGAGGACCCGACGACCGGCGAAGTGCTGCGGAAGTGGAAGAACCCCTGGACCGGAAAAGAAGTGGAGGTTCTTCACATCGCGAACGATCCGGTGAATCAGGCCCCGTCGTTCCCCATGGGCGCCCGCGGCCCCGCAACCTGGGCGGGTGTCTCGAAGAACGGCCAGGGCATGCTCGCTTTCGAGGTGCCCCTCTTCTACAAGAACCCCCTTGCCGGCGAGTATCAGGAGAACGTGGGGGGGTACTACCACGCCACGGAGATGTTCCTCTTCTACTACAAGGACGCCGACCTGCTCGACCCGAAGTTGGACACGATCAACGTCCAGGTGGGCTGGACGAGGCTCTCCTCGTGGCTGCCTTGGATGGAAATGGCGGGCCGCGCGGGAGAACTGTATTTCCACGGCACCGGCCTCAAGATCGACAGCTGGGATCAGCTCTCCGAAGTGACGCGCAGAGAGATCGAAGCCAACTACCCGATCTACAAGACCCCGCCCGATCTGGACGACAACCGCCCGAACGAAACGAGCTGGACATATTTCAAGAAGGTGATGGACACGAAGAAGAAACCGTAGGGGCACGCTGGAACCGGTGGCTGAGCCCATCGGAAGGCGTTCAGTCGAAGCCACCGGCCGTACTCGTACGCGTGGGCGTGGGCGTGGCCCGAGGCCAGGCGGTGCAGATCGGGTAGATAGGTGACGAAACAGCACGGGAACATGGGTGACAGA
>CAZBTT010000749.1:0-2256 GCA_964494295.1 uncultured Acidobacteriota bacterium | reverse complement strand
GGATGGCGGGACTTGCGGGCACGCTGCCCATCGCCATCGGTCGCGGCGCAGGCGCCGAGTCACGGCGTCCGCTCGGCCTCGCGGTCGTGGGCGGTCTCATCTTTTCCCAATTCCTGACCCTGTATCTCACCCCGGTCTTCTATCTCGCCCTCGAACGGCTTCGCACCGGAAAGAGCCGCGAGCCTCAACAAGAGAGCACGCTCGCCGCAGCCTGAACCCGCGGATTGGCGGATAATGCAGGCCCCCCACCTCAAGGACGAACAACTTCATGAAACCCCGCACCTCGTTTGCCATTGCATCGCTCGGCCTGATCGGCGTTTTCTACGGCCTGGCCTTGGCCCAGCCCCCGGCTCAAAACCCTGCCCAGAACCGGCGGCCCGGTGAAGGCCGGAAGCCCGAATTCACGCCCCCAACCATCCTCGAGTACAAGCCGAAGTCGCGCCTCATCGTTCCCGAGAACCTGAGGCCGCGCGCGAAGTACCCCGTCATCGACATCCACTCGCACCACCAGACCCCGATCGCGGCGGACCGGCTCAAGGAAGTCGTGGCCGCCATGGACAAGCTGAACCTCCAGGTGCTCGTGAATCTCTCCGGAGGGTCGGGAGACCGGCTGAAGCAGGGCATCGCCGCACTCAAGGGTTCACCGTACGCCGACCGAATGGTGCTCTTCGCCAATATCGACTTCCCGCGCGAGGGCGGCGTGCCCGAGGGCTTCGGCGTGAAAGCGGCGGCGCAACTCGAGCAGGACGTGAAAGCGGGCGCTCTCGGTCTCAAGATCTTCAAGGAACTGGGACTGCGCATCAAGAAGCCGGATGGCAGCCGTCTGCGCCTCGATGATCCCGAACTCGATCCCATCTGGGCGAAGTGCGGCGAGCTCAAGATCCCGGTCCTCATCCACACCGCGGAACCCGCGCCCTTCTTCGATCCGATCGACTTCACCAACGAACGCTGGCTCGAGGAGGCGTTGTTCCCCGATCGCCGCTACCAGGATCCCTGGTTCCCGCGTTTCGAGGAGCTTCTGGCCGAGCGGGACCGGATGTTCGCGAAACACCGGAACACCACCTTCATCGCGGCGCACATGGCGTACCTGTCGAACGACCTGGGCCGGTTCGCGAAGTACCTCGACGTGAATCCGAACGTCTACCCCGAAACCGCCGCCGTGCTCGCCGAATACGGCCGTCAGCCCCGCACCGCGCGGGCTTTCTTCGTCAAGTACCAGGACCGGATCCTCTTCGGCAAGGACAGTTTCCAGCCCGACGAGTTCCCGTACTACTGGCGCACCTTCGAGACGGGCGACGAGTACTTCGAGTACTACCGCGACTATCACGCGTTCTGGAGGCTGTACGGCATGGAGCTTCCCGACGAAGTGCTCCAGAAGCTGTACTACAAGAACGCGCTCAAGCTCGTGAAGGGCCTGCCGAGCGGACCATTTCCCAAGTAAGGCCCCCTTAGTACTTAATCAGGCCGGCTTCCCAGGTTCCAGCACCGGTGGGTCCAACTCCGAGGTTCTCAAAGCGAATCGTTATCGCGCCATCGGGCACGCCCACGTCGCCAAGGAGCGAAGGACTGGTCCTTCCCGCGACGTCCCCAAGCACGGTTTCGCACTGCCCGGCGTCGAGGCGGGTCGCGGTGCAGGTCGCGTTGTAGATGTAGATGCGGACCAGGGCAGGGGTTCCCCAGGTCGCCCGCACGTCCAACCGGCCCGCCTGGGTCTGGATGGTGAAGAAACTGTTTGTGGCCGAGGAACCGGGGTTTGGAGCCTCGTCGTTGAAGGTGCCGGTGCCAAGGACTACCCGAACCGGAACAGGGGTCGGCGTCGCCGTTGGAGAAGGCTGCGCGGTGGGGCCTGAAGTTGTGCCCCCGCAGGCGGACAGTCCCATCAGTGAGGCAAGAGCCAGGGCCGGAATCAAACGAGGACCAAAGGTGTTCATCATCTGACGACAGTAGCTGTGCCCCCAGTCCGAGGTCTGTTCGGTGCGCAACTTTCGGGGGGGGAAAGACGCTTAGTTCCCGTACTATTGGGCTTCGTTTCAGGAACAAGGAGAGAGAACTGATGATCGGTCGATGTTTGAGCCGTGGCGCCGGCCTCGTGACCCTTTTCGTTCTGGCCACCACGGGAGTGGCGCAGGCCGGCGAGTATCAGGACGATCTCAAAGCGCGGCGGGCACGCTCGATGCAGTCGCTTACCCCGGCCACGGTCATGCTCGCCTGGCGCGCGGCCAGGGACGGGTGCTCTACCGACGACAAATACGAGTA
>CAZBTT010000748.1:0-2259 GCA_964494295.1 uncultured Acidobacteriota bacterium | reverse complement strand
AGTAGTGGCGGTACCCGCGGAATACGAAGGGCAGCATCGACGCGCCGATGAGGGAAACCAGAAGGGTTGTGGCGCGAACCGCCTCCGCAGGCCGCGAGAACAACATGAGTGCGACGATGACGACGAGCAGGCCGAGGAGCTCGGGCGCCGTCGCCAGGTTCGCCCAGACCGGGTACCCGGGGTACGCGCCGGAGCGAAAGAGGGTGGAGAGGGAGGCGACGTCGGTGCCCAGGCTGACCAGGAGCAGGAACCCGGAGACGACTCCCACGAGAACTCCCCCGGTCACTTCAATCGCCATCTTGAGGCGACGCTCCGTGACGCACGCCGCCACCAGTCCAGCCCAGCCGAGCAATCCGTACTGCTTCGCCCAAAACGCGGCGGCGACCCAGAGGCCCGCGCGGAACGGGGCCCACGGATCCCTCGACCCCGCGAAAGTGTTGGCGGCGCACAGAAGGCACACGACCGCGAAAGGTTCTATCTCGATTCCCCGCCCGTCATTCGCAAGCAGAAGCGCCCACGCGATCAGGAAACTCCCGCGGGCCGCAGGAGGGCTGTGGCCGAGGGTGCGCGCCAGGCGATACGTGAGGACCGCGCAGAGAAGAATGGCTCCTTGAACGATGAGGATCGACGGCAGGAGCGCGCCTTTGGCGATGGCCAGGACCGAGGTCGCGAGCGGCGTGTACTCGCACAGGAGATCCCGGCAGGGGACGGCCCCTTCGGCCTGCGCGCGGGCCTGGCGCAAGGTGAAGGCGGCGTCCGCATTGAGCGGGGCGAAGAGGAGAGCTTCAACCGCGAGGAGCACACAGAGCGCGGCGAGTACGACCTGAACGCGAGGGGACAATTCGGCGGGATTCGCGTTGCTCGCCATGGGCCTCTGGTCGATCGCGAGTATAGGGAACCTCATCCCCTGTACTCTTCGCTCCATGCGAAACCTCACCGCCGCAACGATCGTGCTGAGCCTTGCTTCCGGCATGGCCCAGGCCCAGACCGGCCCCCATGACGCGCGTGCCCGCGAGATCTTCAAACAGCTCATCGAGATCAATACGACCGATACGCCCCAGGGGAACGTGACCACCGCGGCCGAGGCCATGGCGGCGCGCCTCAAGACCGCCGGCTTCCGGAACGACGATGTTCAGGTGATCGGTCCCGATCCCCGCAAAGGGAACCTGGTGGCCCGGCTCCGCGGCTCCGGCACGAAGAAACCGCTCCTGCTGCTCGCGCACCTCGACGTCGTCGAGGCGAAACGCGAGGACTGGACGTTCGATCCGTTCACCTTCCTCGAGCAGGACGGCTACTTCTATGGCCGCGGGACGTCCGACGACAAGGGAATGGCCGCCCACATCGTGGCCAACCTGATCCGGCTCAAAGAGGAAGGGTTCAAGCCCGACCGCGACCTGATCATCGCCCTCACCGCCGACGAGGAAGGCGGCGACTTCAACGGCGTCGCCTGGCTTCTCAAGAATCATCGCGCTCTCATCGAGGCCGAATTCGCGATCAACGAGGGCGGCGGGGGCAGCATGCGCAAGGGCAGGTATCTGACGAACGAGATCCAGGCCAGCGAAAAGGTGTACCAGGACTTTCTCCTCCAGGTCACTAACGCCGGCGGACACAGCTCCCTGCCGATCCCGGACAACGCGATCCATCGTCTTTCGAGCGGACTCGCCCGGCTCGCGGCCTTCGAATTTCCGATGCAGCTCAACGAGGTCACGCGCGGCTACTTCGAACGCTCTGCGACGATCGAACCCGACCCCGCTTTGGCCGCGGACATGCGCGCGATAGCCCAGGCGAGCCCCGACCTCGCCGCCGCGGCCCGGCTCTCCGCCGCGTCTCCCTACTGGAACGCGCTGATGCGGACCACCTGCGTGGCCACGCGGCTTGGGGGCGGTCACGCGAACAACGCGCTGCCCCAACTCGCCACCGCGAACGTGAACTGCCGCATCCTTCCCGGCGTCCCACCGGCCGCGGTGAAGGACACGCTGGTGAAGGTCCTGGCCGAACCGAAGATCGCGGTGACCTTTGTGGCCGAAGCGACGCCGAGCAAGCCTTCTCCCCTGCGGCCCGATGTGGTGAACGCCGTGGAGACGCTCGTAAAGCAGATGTTCCCGGGCGTGGTCGTGCTCCCGGTGATGAGCACCGGCGCCACCGACAGCCTGCATCTGCGGAACGCGGATATCCCAACGTACGGCATCGAAGGCACCTTCGGCGACATGGACGATGTCCGCGCCCACGGTCGCGACGAGAGGGTGGGCGTGAAGCAGT
>CAZBTT010000747.1:0-2265 GCA_964494295.1 uncultured Acidobacteriota bacterium | reverse complement strand
GAACATGTAGCCGAGCTGCGAGACGGTGGAGTAGGCGAGGACCTTCTTGATGTCGTTCTGAACGATGGCGATGGTCGCGGCGACGAAGGCGGTGACGCCTCCCACGACGGCCACGATCCCCATCGCGGTCTCGGAAAGCTGGTACAGCGCGCCGAGCCTCGCCACCATGTAAACCCCGGCCGTGACCATGGTCGCGGCATGGATGAGGGCGGAGACGGGCGTGGGGCCCTCCATCGCGTCGGGCAGCCAGACATGCAGCGGGAACTGCGCCGACTTACCGGCGGCGCCCATGAAGAGGAAGATCACGATCAGGGGGAGCGGACCGAAGACGCCGAACGCTTCCTTCGGCATGGGGGCGACACCGGTGGAAATCTCCATCAGGCTCAGCGTGCCCAGGCTCGATGCGGCGAGGGCCATGCCGATGATCAATCCCGCGTCGCCCACGCGGTTGACGATGAAGGCTTTCTTGCCGGCGTCCGATGCGCTCTGCTTCTTGAACCAGAAACCGATGAGGAGATAGGAGCACAGGCCGACCCCCTCCCACCCGATGAACATCAAGGGCAGGGAGCCGGCGGTGACCAGCACGAGCATGAAGAATGTGAAGAGGTTCAGGTACGAGAAGTAGCGCACCGGCTCGTCGTCATGCGCCATGTAGCCGATCGAATACAGGTGGATCAGGAAGCCGATCCCCGCAACGACGAGCATCATGGTCGCGGAAAGCGGGTCGATCAGCAGGCTCATCGGGATGGCGAAGCCCGCCACGTCGATGAAGTTGAGGGGCAGAGCGGGCTGGGCGAAATGCAGGCCGTGATCGCCCGCGGGGAGCGCAAGCAGGCTGCGGACGGACATCAGTGCGAACACGAAGGACGCGAACACACACCCGGTGGCGATGACCATCATGCCCTTCTGGTTGCCCTGCTTCTTCGCGAGGCCGCCCAGGAAGGCGAGGATGATGAAGCCGAAGAGGGGCATGAAGAGCACCATCCAGGGCGCCCAGATCATGATTCGTTCGGGGGTGAACATGTTCGTCGCTTAGCCCTTCAGCAGGTTGAAGCTGTCGACGTCGAGATCTTCGCGATTGCGCTGGAGCGCGATCACGATGGCGAGGCCCACCGCCGCTTCGGCGGCGGCGACGGTGAACACGAAGAAGACCAGGATCTGGCCGTCGATGGTGCCGTGGGCGCGGGAGAAGGCGATGAAGGCGAGATTGACCGCGTTCAGCATCAACTCGATGCACATCATCACGGTGATGACGTTGCGGCGGATGAACACGCCGATCGCGCCGATGACGAAGAGGAACGCGCTCACCGCGAGGGCCACCTGCACGAAACCGTCGTGGGCGGTCTGAAAGCCGCCAAGCGTCGAGGTGTAGAGGGTGTCGAGAGCGGGCATTACTTCCCCTTCTCTTTCTCTTTGCGCGACACCACGATGGCTCCGATCATGGCGGAGAGGATGAGGATCGACGTCGCTTCGAAAGCGTAGAGGTAGCGGGGCGATGCGAACAGCCCGCGCGCCACGTCCACCGAGGCCGTCTCTTTGTAGTTCCGGGGCAGGCCCGACGAACCCGTCCACACGACCATCACCGATTGGATGGCCAGGATCACTCCGAGCGCGATTCCGGCGCGACCGATACCCCCGCCGCGATCACCCTCGTCCTGCTTGGTGTTGAGCAGCATGATGACGAAGAGGAAGAGCACCATGATCGCGCCGGCGTAGACGATGATCTGGAGCGCCGCTATGAAACCCGAGCCGAGCATCGCGAACATCACGGCCAGGGAGCACATGGTGATGATCAGGGAAAAGGCGCTGTTGATCGGGCTGCGCTGGGCGATGACGAAAAGGCCTGAGATGAGGGCGACCAGAGCCGCGCTGTAGAAGACGATGACGTCGAGGATCATCGCGACACCTGCCCGGCGGGTGCTGCCGTCGCCGCTGCCGCCGTCGTAGTGGGAGGTGTCTTCTTCTCACCGAAGAAGGCGGTCATGCCGGAGAAGAACACAACCCAGATGGCGGCTGCGGGAATGAGCCGTTTCCAGCCGAAGTCCATCAATTGGTCGTATCGGAACCGCGGAACCGTGGCGCGAAGCCAGATAAACACGAAGAGCAGGAACATCATCTTCGCGAAGAACCAGAGAGGCGAGTTCGGCCGGAGGCCGGGCAGAGGCCACAGCCAGCCGCCGAGGAACATGGTCGAGGCCAGGGCCCAGACCCTCATCATGGTGGTGTACCCGGCCAACCGCAGGAGAGCCAACTTCCTCCAAGACA
>CAZBTT010000746.1:0-2285 GCA_964494295.1 uncultured Acidobacteriota bacterium | reverse complement strand
GCGGTTCGGATCGCCCTGGAATACCTCGTTGACGGCCGTTACCGGCTCCCCGAGGTTGTCGAGCGCGTTGCGCACCGAAGTCTGCGCCCTATCGGGCACCAAATCGCGATACATCACGGCCAGCGGCCGGAGCGCGATGATATCGACGGCGCGATTGATGGAGAAAATGAAGCGGTTAGGGGTTTCGATCGGATCCCAGACCTCGGCGGCACCGGTATCGCCGCACTGATGCGAAAGGGGGAAGCGAAGTGAAGACCCTCGGCGTCCTCGCCGCCGCGTCCGCCCTCCTCTTTCTCATGGTCGAGGCGGCGCTCGGACCACTCGGGCCGTTCGTGAAGATGATCCCGGCGGCAGCACTCGGCGGGATGCTTCTTGGCGCTCCGTCGCGGGCCGGCAGGCTCCTCGCGGCGATCGGTCTCCTCGTCTCCTCGCTCGCCGATGCGGTGATCGAGTTCAGCTTCCTCGGCGGTCTCGTGACTTTCCTGGTTGCGCACCTCTTCTACATCGCCGCCTTCACGGAGGTCGAGCCGCGATGGCGTCTGGCCCGCGTGGCTCCCGTCACCGTGTGGGCCGCCCTTGTCCTGCCCGCGCTCTCCGCAGGTGCGGGCGCCATGCGGGTCCCCGTGCTGATCTACGCCACGGTGATTTTCGTGATGATCTGGCGGGCCGCGGCGGCCGCGCGGTCGATGTCGATCCGCGATCCCGGCGTGATCGGTCTCATCGGAGCGATTCTGTTCGGTGTCTCCGACACTCTCCTCGGCGTGAATCGTTTCGTCGCACCAGTTCCCGCGGCGGACGTGATCGTCGTCGGCAGTTACTGGGTGGCCCAGGCCCTGATCGCGATGAGCTTCATGCGCGGCCGATGAGGGTCTTGAGGACTGTGCTAG
Source organism: uncultured Acidobacteriota bacterium (assembly GCA_964494295.1). Lineage (GTDB taxonomy): Bacteria > Acidobacteriota > Vicinamibacteria > Fen-336 > JAGNNV01 > JAGNNV01. The sequence goes on along the minus strand of CAZBTT010000746.1, from coordinate 1,398 downwards.
AACGCGGGCCTCATGTCGCGCTTCCTGAAGTCCGTCCTCCTTGCCCTCGCCGTGACCGTCGCCATCGTGGCGATCCGCGGCGTCCCCGTCGGCCCGAGGGAGACTCCCGTCGAACGCGTGACCTTCGAGGTCGACGAGGCTGGGGCCATCGAACGGTTCCGACAGTCACTGCGCTTCCGCACCATCAGCACTCAGGACGGTGACGTCGACACCGGGGCCTTCCTGGGCCTGCACGAGCACCTCCGCGTTTCGTTTCCACTCGTCCACCAGCACCTGACCCGCGAGGTCTTCGAACTCGGCCTCATCTACCGGTGGCCCGGCCGCGATGCCGCGAAGTCGCCCATCGTCCTCATGGGCCATCTCGACGTGGTGCCGATCGCTCCCGGGACGGAAGGCGCATGGACCCATCCGCCTTTCGACGGCGTTCTCGACGGCGACTGGATCTACGGCCGCGGCACCCTCGACGACAAGTCCACGGTGATGGCCGTGCTCGAAAGCGTCGAGGCCCTTTTGAAGTCGGGCTTCACGCCGGAGCGGACGGTGATCCTGCAGTTCGGTCACGATGAGGAGGTGGGCGGAGTCAAAGGCGCCCGGGCCATCGTTGGCAAGCTCGTGGCTGAAGGTGTGAAGCCGGGTCTCGTTCTCGATGAGGGCGGTGCATTGACGTCGGCTCGCACCCTCGGGGCCTCCGGCACGGCCGCGCTCGTTGGCGTCGCCGAGAAGGGCTTCGTATCGATTTCCCTTTCGGTCAGCGGCGATGGCGGACATTCATCGACGCCGCCCGACGTGACCCACATTGGCCGGCTCGCCCGCGCGATCGTGGCGCTCGAGAAGGCGCCCTTCGAGGCGCACCTCGACGGCGTGGTTCGCGAGATGCTGGAGCGTTCCGCGTCCTACCTGCCTCTTTCGAGGCGTCTCGTCCTCAACAATCTCTGGCTCTTCCGGCCGGTGGTGACGCAAGTCCTGCTCGCCGATCCCCGTTCGGCATCCATGCTCCGCACCTCCACCGCGGCCACCATCTTCAACGCCGGCAACAAGGACAACGTTCTTCCTCCCGGAGCACGCGCGATGGTCAACTTCCGGATCCGGCCGGGCGAAACCGTGGAGGGAGTCCGGCAGCACGTGGTGCGAGTCATCGCCGACGAGCAGGTGCGCGTGGCCATCGACGGTTTCCGGTCCGAACCGCCGCCGGCGTCCCCGACCCGCGGCCCCGCTTTCGATGCGGTCAGCCGGTCGGCCCGGCAGACTCTCGGTGAAACCGAGCCGATGGTGCTGCCGTTCCTTCTGATGGGCGCCACCGACGCGCGCTACTGGTCGGCCCACGCGGAGCCGGTCTATCGCTTCAACCCCTTCCCGATGGAGGAGGAGGTCGTCTCGGTGTGGTCCGGCACGACCGGC
>CAZBTT010000745.1:0-2287 GCA_964494295.1 uncultured Acidobacteriota bacterium | reverse complement strand
GGCGTCGAGGCCTCGAAGTTGATGGTGAGGGCGCTCGGAGCGAAGGACGGGGTTGAGGTCCTGCGGACCGCTTCGAAAGTCGTCTATGCCGCGCCGGGTTATCTCCTCTTCATCCGCGATCAGACGCTGGTCGCCCAGCCCTTCGATGTAGGCGCGCAAAAGGTCACGGGCGAACCCATCCCCATCGGCGAGGGTCTCGGCATCAACAACGTCGGCGGCGCTTCGTTTTCCATTTCCGACAACGGCGTCCTCGCGTTTCGTTCGGGCGAACAGCAGGGCCGGCGTCTCATCTGGGTGGATCGGACGGGCAAGGAGAGCCCCGCGCTCCCCGAACTCCGCACCTACGCCGACTTCTCTCTCGCCCCCGACGGAAAGCGGCTCGTCTTCGACGAAACCGACACCACCGGCAAGGGCGAACTGTGGATCAAGGATCTGTCCCGCGGTGTGACGACGCGTTTCACCTTCGATAAGGAAAGGGACTTCGCACCCCAGTGGTCGCCGGACGGCCGGAAGATCGCCTACGCCCGTGAAGGAAAGAAGGCATGGGACCTGTATGTGAAAGATGCGTCTGGAACCGGCGAAGCGGAATTGCTCTTTGAAAGCGAGGAGAACAAGTTCGTCACCCACTGGACCCAGGACGGCGCTTATGTGATCTTCGCGAGGCTCGGCAAAGACGCCGGCTGGGACATCTGGGCGCTGCCGATGAAGGGCGAGCGCAAACCCATACCTCTGGTGAAGACTCAGTTCGCGGAGCACGGCGGCGTCGTGTCGCCGGACGGGAGGTTCCTCGCTTACCGGTCGAATGAGTCGGGCCGGTCCGAGGTGTATGTGCAGGAGTTCCCCGAGGCGCGAAGCAAGTTCCAGGTCTCGACCAACGGCGGCGCCGACCCGTTCTGGAAGGGCGATGGCCGCGAGCTCTACTACCGGACGCGCGACCGCAAGATTATCGCCGTGCCGATTCAGCCAGGCGCCACTTTCAACGTCGGCGCACCCGAGACCCTTTTCGAGACAACCTTCGCAACCGTCACCTCCCGCGGTTTGTACCGCCCGACGCCCGACGGTCAACGCTTCCTGGTGGTGGCGCCGCTTGGACGTGAGGCGATCCCGCCCACGACCGTGGTCGTGAACTGGTCGGCGGATACGAGATAGTCCTTCATGTCCTTGACGCCGGGATCACGCCTCGGGCCCTACGAGATCACCGCTCCCATCGGAGCCGGAGGCATGGGCGAAGTCTTCCGCGCGCGTGACACCAAACTCGGACGCGAGGTCGCCATCAAGATGCTGCCCACGGCCCTCGCGCAAGACGCAGAACGTGTAGGCCGCTTTCGGCGCGAGGCCCAGATCCTCGCCACGCTCAATCATCCGAACATCGCGGCCATATACGGACTCGAGGAAACGAGCGGGACGGTCGGCCTTGTGATGGAACTCGTGGCCGGCGACGATCTCGCCCAGCGTCTCCGCGGAGGTGCTGTTCCGCTCGAGGAAGCGATCGCCATCGCGAAGCAGATCGCGGAGGCGCTCGAAGAAGCGCATGAGAAGGGAATTGTCCATCGCGACCTCAAGCCCGCGAACGTCAAAGTCACGCCGGACGGAAAGGTCAAGGTTCTCGACTTCGGCCTCGCCAAGGCCCTCCAGGCTGATCCCGCCGCGAGCAGCAGTTCGGCGAGGGTCGCTGAGCTTGTCGAAGCGTCCCCCACGATGTCGCGGCATGCGACCGAGGCGGGACTCATTCTCGGCACCGCCGCGTACATGTCGCCCGAACAGGCGCGCGGGAAGCCGGTCGACAAGCGCGCCGACATCTGGGCTCTTGGTGTCGTGTTGTTCGAGATGCTCACCGGCTCGCGGCTCTTTTCGGGCGAGACGGTCAGCGATGTTTTAGCCGCGGTCCTCACTCGCAACCCCGACTGGAAGGAGCTTCCCGAGGGCACGCCCGCGGGCGTGCGGGCCCTGCTGCGACGCTGCCTCGAACGGGATCCGAAGAAACGCCTGCACGATGCGGCGGATGCGCGCATTCTCCTCGAGGACTCATCGATCCGCGACGAAACACCGGGAGGGCCCGAAAGGACGCCCCCAGTAACGGCCCGCTCGAACCTCACCAGGGGAATCGCCCTTCTCGCCCTCGGCCTCGTGGCCGGTTGGGCGGCCGGCGTCTTCGTGAGAAGCGGCAGGGTTCAGGATCGCGGGCCGGCCGCGACCGTGCGGTACGAGATCCCTCTCCCGCCCGCGCACTCGTTTCAAGGCGACCTGGCTCTTTCCCCCAACCAGCGGACTCTCGTGTTCTCCGCGG
>CAZBTT010000744.1:0-2292 GCA_964494295.1 uncultured Acidobacteriota bacterium | reverse complement strand
GTCGAAGTGCGACCGGGTGAGATCGTTGTTTCCCACCGCGTCGACGATCGCGAGGCGTCCCTCGTCCCACAACGGCATGAGATCGCCAAGGAGAGGGTTGAGCCCGAAAGTATCGTCGAGACGGAGGGCGCCGCCCCCCTGGCCGGGCCTCGGGATGGCGATTGCGCGGCGGTTGTCGTAGTACGCCGACTCGCCATAGGGCACGACCATGTTCAGAGTGTCGACGCCGCCACGGATGAAGATCTGGACGAAGACCTTCTGTCCGGTCGCAGCCTGGGCGGTTCGCGACATCAGAGCCGACGGCCCGAAGCCGATACCCACGGCAGCCGCGGAGGCTCCGCGGAGGAAGATGCGGCGGGAGGGATCGAAAGGCATGTTCATGGCGTCGCTCCTACCGGACTTGGGATTCGGGGGAGGCGAGCAGCAAAGCTGACACCCGCACCGCCGATGAGGGATTGGTGATGCGCGTATCGACGCGCGCCGCGGCGTCGAGGGTTGCCTGACCGATGGTGCTCCCAAACACCGCGCCGTTGGCGGCCTTTGCCACCGAGGTGGGGCTCGTGAGGTCGGCGCCTTGCGCGAAGTTCCGGACGTTCACGCTCACCCCGTTCACCAGGCCCTGCGCCAGGTCGAGAGCGAAGTTCATCCGGTAGATCTGGGACGAGGGATTGAGCCACTCATCGCCACGGTCGGAGTAGCCGGTGGGCGGAATACACTGATACAACGGCTGGCCCATCTGTGAGAGGTAGGCCGTCACGCCGCGGCTGGCGGTTGTGACCTCCCCCCCAACCGCGCGGATCGAGCTTATGACGTACTCGAACGGCGTCTTCGGCTTGCCGGTGGGGCTGAACGCCTCGGCCCAGAACTCCGAGGATCCGATCATGGCCTTCATGACCGCCTTGATGTCGCCCTCGCTCGCGAGCCAGGCTTCCGCCATGCGATCGATGATGCTCGCAGGCGGTGTGTCGGAGACGAACCGGCGCGCGAGCTTGGTGGAGATGAACCGCGCAGTCAGGGGGTGATTGGCGAGGTACTTGATAACCCGCTCACCGTCGTCTTTCTGCCCGCCCGCGGCGAGCTGGAGCCCGAAGGCGCTCTTCGAGCCCGTATCGTGCGCGGTCTGCAGATACCTGAAGTTGCCACCGCGGCCCACGTTGTCGATTCCCCAGCCGGTGAAAGCCCGCGCGACGTCGTAGACATCGGCCTGGGTATAGCCGGCATCGACGCCGACGGTGTGGAGTTCGAGCAGCTCGCGCCCGTAGTTCTCGTTGAGGCCCTGTATGAGGCGGCCGTTGACCGTGCGCGCCGCCGTCGACAGATAGTTGTCGAGGTAGAACAGCATCGCCGGATGTTCGGCGGTGGCCCTGAGCAGCGTCTCGAACTTCCCCATGGCGTTCGGGCGGATGGCGTCGCGCTCGTAGGACTGAATCGCGTAGCGCACGAGACCGTCGTTGATGTTGACGTTGAAGTGGTTGAACCAGAAGTCGGCGAGGACCTCGTCGAGCTGATTCGTGGTGTGAGCGGACCGGATCAGCTTGGCAGTGTGGAAGTTGTCCAGGTAGGCCTGAATCGACGAGGTCTGGTTGCCGGAATCGGCATACGTCACAAGGACCTGGGTGGTCGAAAGCCGCAATGTGCTGTTGAGCGGGGTGAGCCGCGCCTCGAGGGCGCCGTCGGGCCGGGGTTCGAGCTGTTCGTTGACGTAGTCCTCGATCCCGCGATCGAGGACGGCCTCGATGTCGCCGGGGCGTGGACCGAAACCCAGCCGATTCAGCGCGTGAAGTGCTGTCTTTCTAGCTAGTTCCGAAGCGGTGAGACCCATAGACGACCTCCGACTTCAATCACTTGAACGGCTCTATCGCGGTCACCGGTCCTGAGGGCCAGCCGGATCCTGAGGGATAATGAGGGGTCCACACCCGACTGTCAAGCATCGGTCTCACAATCGGACACCACATCTGTTGGGCTTAGACCCGGCTGACGCCCGATTCGTTGAGTTCCAAGAACTGCGCCGAAAATCCAAAGGAGCCAGTAGCCCCCATGAGCGTCAACGCCATCCGCCGTGTCCCCGAGGCCCGCAACGAACCGGTCAGGACCTATGCGCCGGGAAGCCCAGAGCGCGCCGAGGTCAAAGCGCGCCTCAAATCCATGGCGGCGGAGCGGGTGGAAATCCCGGTAGTGGTCGACGGTCAGCGGATCACCACGGGCCACAAGTCGAGCGTGGTTTCGCCCCACAACCATCGCCATGTTCTTGCCCACGTTACTGAAACGTCGGCCGCCCCTAGCCCGCACGCC
>CAZBTT010000743.1:0-2299 GCA_964494295.1 uncultured Acidobacteriota bacterium | reverse complement strand
TGGCAGCACCTGGCACGGCGCACGACGGACCGCATCCTCGAACTCGGATGCGGCTGGGGCTCGCTCACCCTCTTGATGGCCGAACGCTTTCCCGACTCGCGGATCCTGGCGGTTTCAAACTCCCGGCCGCAGCGCGAGTTCATCATGAAGCGCGCCCGGGCTCTGAGGCTCATGAACATCGAGGTGGAGACCGCGGACGTCGCCTCCTGGTCGCCTCCGCACTCGTTCGACCGCGTCGTCTCCGTGGAGATGTTCGAACACCTGAGGAACTGGCCGGAGATGTTCGGGCGCGTGGCTTCGTGGCTCAACGCGGATGGACGGTTCTTCCTGCATGTCTTCACACATCGCGAGCGCTCGTACCCGTTCAGCGACGATGGAGATTCGGACTTCATGGCCCGGCACTTCTTCACCGGAGGAATGATGCCGGCCGACGGCCTTGCTCTGCGGGTTTCAAGCGCCCTCGAGGTCTGTGAGCACCGGTGGGTTTCAGGAACGCACTACGCCCGGACCGCCGCCGCCTGGCTCAAAAACATGGACGCGAACCTCGCCGAGATCGAGCCGCTCTTCAAGGAAACCTACGGCCCGCTGGCCGGACGCTTCTGGCACTATTGGCGCGCCTTCTTCATGTCCTGCGAGGAACTGTGGGCCTACGACGGAGGAAGGGAGTGGCTCGTCTCCCACTATCTCTTCCGCCGGGCCTGATCGGCCCTAGAGACCGTCGTACTTGGGTCCGCCGCCGCCCTCGGGCGTCACCCACGTGATGATTTGGTAGGGATCCATGATGTCGCAGGTCTTGCAGTGGACGCAGTTCGAGAAGTTGATCTGCAGCTTGAGCGACTTCGGATTCCCGTCGTTCTTCGGCACCATCTCGTAGACGGCGGCCGGGCAGAACTTCTCGCAGGGGTTCCCGTATTCGGTCCGGCAGGTCGTCTCACAGATGTTCGGATCCGCGACGTGAAGGTGCGCCGGCTGGTCCTCCTCGTGAAGGGTGCCCGAATGGAAGACGTCGGTGAGCCGATCGAAGGTGAGCTTGCCGTCGGGTTTCGCACGCTCGAAGAAGTCCCGCGTGGTCCCGGCACCGTAGCGATCGATCAACTTCTCCATGTCGGCATACCCGCCCGAGGGCTCGAGCGGGTCGATGAGGCCGCGGCCTCCGCTGACCATCAGCAGGCCGGTGTTGATCATGCCTCCGAGGAAGCCGTGTTTGAAGCCCTGGTGGAAGTTTCTAACCGCGTACAGCTCCTCCTTGACCGAAGAGGCGTTGACGCGATCCTCGAAGCCCTTCAAGACCGCAGCCGAGGCGTCGTCTTTCTCCAGGGCGTCCAGTGCGGTTTCCGCGGCGAGCATGCCCGTCTTGATGCCGAGATGGATTCCCTTGAGGCGCATGGCGTTGAGGAAACCCGCCGCCTCTCCGATCAGAAGCAGTCCGTCGGCGTACGTCTTCGGAATGCAATACCACCCGCCCTCGCTGATCGCGCGGGCGCCGTACCTGACCATCTTGCCGCCCTGGAGCAGCTCGGCCACCCGCGGGTGCGCCTTCATCTTCTGGAAGAGGCCGTGCGGATCGAGAAAAGGGTCTCGGTAGTCGAGGCCGACCACGAGACCCACCGAGATCTGTGTCTCGGAAAGGCCGTAGATGAAGCCGCCGCCGAAGGTCTCCCAACCGAGCGGTTCACCCATCGTGTGAATCACTTCGCCCTTCTGCAGACGGCCCTTCGGCACCTCCCACAGTTCCTTGATTCCGAGCGTGTAAACCATCGGGAACCTGCCCGCGTCGAGTTTGAGCTTGCTGACCGCGGTCTTCGTGAGGCTGCCGCGCGCGCCTTCGGCCAAGATCGTCACCTTCGCCTTGATGTCGACGCCGGCCTCGTAGTTCCCTTTCCGCTTTCCATGTTTGTCGATGCCCTTGTCACCGGTTCGCACGCCCACCACGCGATCGCCCTCGTAGAGGAGTGACGCGGCCGGAAAGCCGGGCATACAGTCAACCCCCCGCTTTTCCGCCTCGCCCGCAAGCCACTTCACGAGGTGGCTCAGACTGATCACGTAGTTGCCGTGATTCTGGAGGGCCGGCGGGGTTATGGGCAGCCGGAATTTCGACTCCTCGAACAGATACCCGACGCTGTCCTTGGTGACCTTTGCTCTAAGCGGAGCGGAGGTTTCGAAATCGGTAATCAACTCGCGCAGGGAGGAAGGGTCGAGGACGCCGCCCGAAATCGAATGGGCCCCGAACTCGGCGGCCTTCTCGACCACCATGATCGAGGGTTCGAGTGCCTTCACCCCGGGCCGGTTCCCCGGCCTC
>CAZBTT010000742.1:0-2321 GCA_964494295.1 uncultured Acidobacteriota bacterium | reverse complement strand
GCAGCGCGGCCTACCCGTCCCACGGGGACTTCTCGGGGCGAACGGTCGGGCTCGCCGGCTTGGGTGCGCTCGGGGTCTGTTTCGGGCCGGTCGTGGCGATCGATTCACCCCAGGCGCGCGAGCGGGGCGCCTTCAACTGGGGCTCCACACTGTGGCACGAACTGGCGCACGTGGTGACTCTGGGCGTCTCGAAGAATCGCGTGCCCCGCTGGCTCACCGAGGGCATATCGGTCCACGAGGAACGACGCGCTCGTCCCGGATGGGGCGACGATCTCTCGCTTGAGTTCATTCTCGCGTTCAAGCAAGGCGAAATTCTTCCGCTGCGCGACTTGAACAACGGCTTCGTGCGCCCCAAGCACCCAGGGCAGGTAAGCCTGTCCTACTATCAGGCCTCGCTGGTCGTCGAACAGATCGAAGCCCGGCATGGCATCGCCGGGCTGCGCAACCTGCTCAAAGCGTATGGCGAAGGCGCGTCCACCGACGCTGCGTTTGAGACCGCCCTTGGCCGCACCGTCGATCAGGTGAACGAGGAGTTTCAGGCGGCTCTCAAAGCGCGGCTCGCCCGGCCCGCTTTGGTGATTCGCGCCGCCCAGGCTTCGGAGTCCCGCGAGCGTCCGCCCCAACCCGACACCCGCGCCTCGCTCGAGTCCCGTATCGAGAAGGACAACGACGATTTCATCGCTCACGCCCTGCTGGGCCGTCTCAACTACCGCGAGAAGAGGCCTGACGATGCCCTGCGACACCTCGAACGCGCGGCTCGACTCTGGCCGGAGTCCGCAGGCGATGAAAGCCCCTACTTCCCCATGGCGGAGATCAAGCAGGCCAGGGGCGATGCTGATGGAGCGATCGAAGCGCTCCAGGCCCTGATCGCACGGAACGAGAATCACGACGCGGCGAGGACCAGGCTCGCCGCCCTTCTCGAGGCGCGGGGCAAACCCGCCGAGGCGCTCGCGGTCCTCGAATCGTCCATCTTCATCTATCCCTTCGACCCCGGACTCCACGATCGCCGGGCCGCCCTCGCAACCAAACTCCAGCGGCCGACGGTCTTGCGCGAGGCGCGCCGCGCCATCATCGAACTCGACCCTGTCGATAAGGCCGAGGCCTACTTCCAACTCGCCCTCGCCGACCTCGATGCCGGGGACCGGACCGCGGCCCGGCGGAGCGTCCTTCGCGCCCTCGAGATCGCGCCTCGTTTTGGCCGCGCACAGGAACTCCTGCTAAAGATCCACCGGGAGGAGATCAAGCCATGACGATGCGCCGGGCCTTCGCCATCGGGCTTCTCGCGGCGGCCACTCTGGCTCACGCCGCCGACGTTCCGGCTCCACCCGACGTCCCGTACGAGAACGCACCGTACAACGGCAAGTTCACGTTCGCGCGAGTGAAGTTCCGCCCCTCCGAGTGGGGCCCGGGACGCTACGAATGGGGCCTCGATCTCAAGTGGAACCACGACTACCCGCGGGCCGAGCAGCATTTCATGAAGATCCTGCGGGAGACCACGACGATCGACCCCAACGACGAGGGCGTGATCGTCGGCCTCGACGAACCCGCGTTGTTCGACTATCCGATGATCTACGTCTCCGAACCCGGCTACTGGCAGCTCAACGATAAGGAGACCGAGAATCTCCGCGCCTACATCCAGAAGGGCGGCTTCGTCATCTTCGACGACTTCTTCCAGAGGGCCACCCTGATCCTCGAGGAGAACATGCGTCAGGTTCTGCCGGACGCGCGCTTCATCGAGGTTCCTCTCGAGCATCCGATATGGGACTCGTTCTTCAAGATCGCCGAACCGCCACGGACGCGCGGCGGGGGCGGCGGCGGTGCAGGTGGACGCGGCGGATTCGGAAGGAACTTCGGTGGCCGCGGGATGCAGACCACGTACTTCGGCATCTTCGAGGACAACGATCCCACCAAGCGCCTGATGGTCATCGCGAACTACAACGGCGACATGGGTGAATTCTGGGAATGGTCCGACAGCGGTTTTGTGCCGATCGACCTCTCGAACGAGGCCTACAAGCTCGGCGTGAACTACGTGATCTACAGCCTCACCCACTGAGTCGGACCGCACCGGCGGTTTCCGGGGGATAATCCCCGCAACATGAGCACCGACGCGGCCGCCCGCAAACTCGCGGGCACTCCCGACCGTCCCCTCTTCCGGGTCTTCGCGTACTACGTGTTCCTTTTCGCGGTCGTAGCCGCGATCGTTTCGCTGGCGCCGCAGTCGCTCACCTATCTCAACGCGCCTCTGCCGGTGTCGGGGCTCATGGGCGGTGTCTCCGGACCCACAGGCTCGCCCGGCGAGCCGCTATCGCCATGGATGGTGG
>CAZBTT010000741.1:0-2321 GCA_964494295.1 uncultured Acidobacteriota bacterium | reverse complement strand
GCGTAGCAGAGCACGGTGCCGTACATGAACGAGGAAGCGACGCCGGCCAGGACCATCGAAACCGGGAGCATCGCTTTGGGGGCAATGGCGAGCGACGAAATTGCCGCGCCGTACAGCAGCGTCGCGAGGCCAAGAAGGGCCGCGCGCGGAACCCGGTCGCCCATCCGGCTCGCGGGGTACATCAGCAGGGCGAAGGGCAACATCAGCATCGAATAGAGAAGGCCCACGCTGCGATCGGTCAGACCGTGGGTCCTTGTCGCGAAAAGGGCGAAAGTCACGATGATCAGGCCCACCGTGAAGCGCTCGATGAAAGCGGCCGAAAGCGGGCCGAACACATTCGGATCCCGCAACGCGATCGGTCTCGGGACGACGTCGACGCTTTGCTCCTTCGGCAGCGTCGAGGCGTAGAGGAACGGGGCCGAGGCGGCAACGATGAGGGACAGGGCCGCGCCCACGAGGAACGGGAGACGCGCACTTTCACCCACAAGAAGCCCACCCAGACCGGATCCGAAAGCGATCGCCAGCATCACGGCGCCTCCCGCCATGCCCATCGCCCGCCCCGCGCCCACCAGCGGCTTGTAAGCGGCAGCCCGGGCCAGGAGCAGGCTCGCGGCTCCGAGGTGCGCGGCGCCTTCGATGGTTCTGAGCACGAGGACCAGAGGGGTGGCGAGGGGAAGCGAGACGACAGCCAGCAGGATCGCGTCGAGACCGGCGAGGGCCATGAGCCAACGCGCGGAAGACGCTCCGCCCGAGGAGGCGAGCCGCGCGATGAGAGGCGTGATCAGGATGCCGCCGAGCATGTTGAGGGACATGAAGGCGTGCATGGGGCCTTCGGCGCCCTGGTGAACCTGGGCGAACAGGGGCCGGATGGCGGGGGCCAGCAGGGTCGCCGGCAACATCTGAAGGAAAACCGCGGCAATCAACCAGTGGAGTGACGCGTGTTTCGCGTCCATCTCCGAAAGATCCGCCGGGCGAGCCTCCTTCACCCGGCGGATTTTGTCACGCCCGCCCCGCTTCTTACGAACAGCAGGTGGGACCGCAGCAGGCGGCCTTCGGTTCGGGCTGGGCGGCAACGGCGGGCGCCACTCCGGGCTTGCGGGCGCGGAAGGTCAAGGACCTCACGGACCCGCGCAAGGAATCGACGCTGACTCCGGCCTTTGCCGCCAGTCGTTCCGCCTCGGGCCGCGCGTGGTCGATCACCACCGCCCCGTAGTCGACGTCTTTGAGCACCTCGATCTCGCCGAGCCCGGCGTCCTCGATCATCGCGAAGTACTTCTCGCGCATGGCCGCCCCGGAGATGCAACCGACGTAGGCGTAGACATCCTTCTCGATCTCAGGCGGGAGTGCCTTGTCGAGAACGATGTCAGAGATCACGAGCCGGCCACCCGGTTTCAGGATGCGCGCGATCTCCTTGAAGACCACCGCCTTGTCCGGAACGAGGTTGATCACGCAGTTGCTGGTGATCGCGTCCACGGTTCCGCTGTCCACGGGCAGATTCTCGAGACGGCCCTCGCGAAACTCCGCATTGGTGATGCCGGCCTTCACGGCGTTGCGCTGAGCGCGGAGCAGCATTTCGGGAGTCATGTCGACGCCGATCACCTTGCCTTTGGGTCCCACTGCGTCGGCGGCGAGGAAGACGTCGATCCCGGCGCCCGAACCGAGGTCGACCACGGTTTCCCCGGGCTGAAGGGCGAGATGGTCGATGGGAGCGCCGCAGCCGAGGCCGAGGTTGGCGCCCTCGGGAACCGCGCCGAGTTGCTTCTTCGAGTAGCCGATTTCGAGGGTGATCGAATTGTCGGCCGGAGTCCCGCAACCCGTGGGCCCGCAACACGAGCCTCCTTCAAGGGCTATGGCCGCGTATTTCCCACGGACATCTCCGACGATCTTTTCCTTGTCCTGACGTTCGAGCGTTTCCATTACTTCTTTCTCCTGGTGATTGAGTTCAAAGGGACGATTTGAGGGGTTTCTTCGGCGCAACAGTTCTCTCGCATGAAGTCCACGAGACCGGCAATCGACGAGAAATCCACGGTGTAGATGACGCTTCGACCGTCGCGCCGGGCCGTGACCAGGCCCACCCGCGCCAGCTCGGCGAGATGAAACGACGCGTTTGGAGGTGAAATATCCATCCGCGCCGCGATCTCTCCGGCGGCCAGACCCACGGTCCCCCGACGCACCAGCAATCGGAAGACCGACAGCCGGGTTTCGTGGGCCAGGGCGCCCAGCCGCTGAACCGCTTCTCTTATTTCCATGTTTCTATTATTCTAGAAACGTCGAAAACGTGTCAAGTGTTCCGTCGTTTCTTTTTTGAGGCGAGGCCCCCT
>CAZBTT010000740.1:0-2322 GCA_964494295.1 uncultured Acidobacteriota bacterium | reverse complement strand
GCCATCACGGCGCGCGGCATGGTGTATTCGATCACCGCGGTGGACGCCAATCCCGTCATCGGCGACCCGGATGTGACGCAACTCCCGGCCGGCGCAGGCACGGGAGTCTTCACGGTGGGCGCCACGAGTCTTACGCCTGCCACGGGCTACTCGTTCAAGGCCTATGCCACAAACGCGATCGGGACGACGTACACCCCGGTGGCGACGTTCACCACTTTGGCGGGCACTCCCGGGCTCTCGATCACAGGGGTCATACTCCTGGAGGGGAACGCGGGCCCGACGAACGCGGTCTTCGATATCTCCCTTTCCATCGCCAGCGCCCAGACGGTGACAGTTTCGGCCGCCACCGCCGACTTGAGCGCTACCGCTGGCGTCGACTACACGTCCCCAGGCCCGACCACCATCACGTTTGCTCCCGGGAGCACGACTCAGACCTTCGCCGTCCCCATCCTCGGCGACACACAGCTCGAGTCCGATGAGAGATTCCGGGTGATTCTGTCCAACCCCGTAAACGCGAGCCTCGGATCGGGGACTTCAGCGATCGGCACCATTACGAACGACGACGGCACGCCCCCCTCGCGCGTGTTCGTCTCCAGCACGGGGAGCGACGCCTCCGTTTGCTCCACCCAGACCACGCCTTGCCGCCACATCGCTGCGGCCATCGGTCAGGTGGCGATCGACGGCGAGGTCATTGTCCTCACGCCGGGCGAATACGAGACCTCAGCCCTCCTGATCGGCAAGGGCGTGAAGATTACGTCACCCTCGGGCACCGTGGCCTTCATTCGTCAGCCGATTACCGTCGATGCGGGGGTCCTCGGCCGGGTGGTTCTGCGGGGACTCACGGTGAGAGGAAACGGCGCTGGAAACGGCGTGACACTGCTGTCGGGCGATGCTCTGTCCCTTGAAGACAGCTCCATCGACGGCTGGTCGTCCGGCCTTCGGCTCAGCAACGGGGCCGAGACTCAGGGAACGCAGGTTGCGGTCTCAAACTCGGTGTTCCGCGCGAACGCGAAAGGCATTGACGACGGCGGCGGGATGTCTCTCAACCGCATTTCGGTCGCGGAGACGCGGTTCGAAGGCAACGTGAACGGCATCGAAGGGCTCTCGGCGGCGTTTGTGGTTCGGGAGTCTTCATTTGTGGGGAACAGCGGGAACGGCGCCACGGTCAGCGGCGGGACGCTCGATATTCAGCGTTCGGAATTCACGCTCAATGGAACGGGCGTGAGGAGTCTGTCGGGTGGAACCGTGTCGATTACGCGATCCCGGATCTTCGGAAACACGACGGGCTGGTCCGCCGGCCCTGGAAGCGCGTTCATGAGTTCAGGCCGGAATGTGGTGAGAGGGAATGCCACGAACACGACCGGCGTGATTTCGGTGGCGAACGAACAATAAGGGCTGATCGCCGGTCAAGGACCCTTTGACCGTACTCGCGAGACGCGACTTCGCGTTGGCCGGAAAGCCGCGGCCCCGCTACACTCCGCGCACCCGACGCATGCCCAAGGTCCTTGTCCTCTTCGCTCATCCCCGGCTGGAAAAATCCCGGAGCAACCGCGTTCTCCTTCGTCATCTTCCCCGGTCCGCGGACATCACGTTCCGCGATCTTTACGAGCTGTACCCGGATTTCAACGTAGACATCCCCGCGGAACGGGCCCTGCTGCTCGCGCACAACATCATCGTCTTTCATCACCCGATGTACTGGTATTCAGCTCCGCCGCTGGTCAAGCAGTGGATCGACCTCGTCCTCGGCTTCGGCTGGGCGTATGGGCCGGGCGGCACGGCGCTCCAGGGCAAGACCGCCCTTCATGTCGTCACCACCGGCGGCCCCGAAGCCGCCTACCAGCTCGACGGGTTCCATGGCTCGACTCTCGCCGAGTTCCTGAGGCCCCTGCAACGCACCATGACCCTTTGCGGCATGACCTGGCTGCCTCCCTTCGCGGTGCACGGCACGCATCGCAAGACCGACGATGAACTCGAAGCCGCGGGTTCGCAGTACGCGCGGCTCCTCCAAGGCCTGGCCGGGGGAGACCTCCAGCCGGCAAGCCTTCATTCATTGAGCCTGCTCAACCACGCGGTCCCGGCACCGTAGCGCCATGGGCGATCTCCTCCTGCAGGCCATGGTCTACCTCGCCGCGGCGGTGGTGTGCGTTCCCATCGCCAAGAAGGTGGGCATGGGCTCCGTCCTCGGCTACCTCACCGCGGGCATCGTGATCGGTCCCTTCCTCCTCGGCTTCATCGGCGAAGAAGGCAAGGACATCATGCACTTCGCGGAATTCGGCGTGGTGATGATGCTCTTCCTCGTGGGCCTGGAGCTCGAGCCGGAAG
>CAZBTT010000739.1:0-2324 GCA_964494295.1 uncultured Acidobacteriota bacterium | reverse complement strand
GCTGGGTTCTCGATCAGACCCAGGCGCGAGGCGCCGACTTGATCGTCGAGGCCACCGGCAATCCTGCCGCGGTGCGCGAGGCCCTGGAGATGGCGCGCGATGGCGGGCGCGTGGTGGTGGTGGGTCAGTACACGGACGCGGGCGACATCACGATCTCCCCGCACCGCCACCTCAACCGGAAACACATCACCCTTCTCGGCTCGTGGGGTTACGAATTCCGTCACCTCTACCTCTCGATGGGCGGGCTCGAGCGCACGCGTGAACGGCTCGATTGGGCCGGCTTCGTGACCCGCGAGTATCCGCTCAAAGACGCCTCAAGCGCTCTCCAGGACATGAAGAACCAGTCGGTCCTCAAGGCCGTCGTCCGGCCGTAGAACCTCAGGGCCGTTCTCAGCGAAAGACCGGCGGAGGCGGTTTGGGAACCTGTCCCTTCTTCATGGTCGGAGTGGGCCTCGGAGCGCCTCGGCCGGTCATCAGACCTGCCAGAAAGATCAGACCGCCGAGGACGAGCATCCCGAGGAGCAGCATGGCGAGCAGACGCGTCGGGACTACCTTCTGGAAGGCCGCATTGCAGGAGATGCATCGGAACGTCGTGCTGATGTTGAGCGGCGACTCTTCAGCGCTCGAGGGACGGATCTCCCGCGAGCCGCAGTGGGGGCAGCTCTGTCGGCCTGAGACCCGCGGCGAGCGCGTGGAGGAAGGGGCCCCGTCGGATACCGCGGCGGCCTCCCGGTCGGTGCGCTCCTGCATTTCGAGAGGCCAGAAGGGTACGTGGAGGTCGGCGGGGTCGATCTGTGGGTTGAGGATGGCCGTCGAGCGCGACACGGGGAAATAGGCCCCGCAATCGAGGCACTTCGCGGGGCGGACGCTGAAAACCTTCGCCCAGACCCCCTCGTAGTGCCTTCGGGAGTACCGGAGGCGGGTCCCGCGGCACTCGGGGCAGGCCGGCTGGCGCCGCTCCCGCCCCGCCCGGGCCTCGCCAAAACCTAGTTCCATCGCGGTCATTCTAGGAGACGGCCGGGGGAACGACGTCGATCGCTCCCGGGGCGTAACCAATTGACAGCGCTTGGCTAGGCGAACTATCGTCCCGTGGACGCTTCGAGCCAAGAGCCTCTTCTGCAATCGCAGGGTTCTTGAGGGTGCGCGAGAAGAAAATTTCACCGGGGCTACCAAACCGAAATGCGAAAAAAACTGCTCCTCGCTGACGACAGCATCACCATCCAGAAGGTGGTCGAGTTGACGTTCCCTTCGGATGAGTTCGAAGTGGTCACCGCGGGCAACGGCCGCATCGCCGTGGACAAGGCGATGACCTTTCTGCCCGACGTGGTGCTGTGCGACGTCATCATGCCCCAGCTCGACGGATACCAGGTTTGCGAAGCCCTGCGGGCTTCGGAACAGCTCAGGAACGTGCCGATCCTCCTGCTCAACGGCGCCTTCGAACCCTACGACGCGGAGCGCGCCAAGTCCGTGGGCGCGCTCGGTAACGTCTCGAAACCCTTCGATCCGCCAGCCCTCGTGGCGCGGGTGAAGGAGATCCTCGCCGAGCGGCAGACCGCGGCTTTCGCCCGTCCGACCCAGCCGATGTCGCTCGACGCCATCGCCGAAGCCACCCAGGCGGCCACCACCGTTCCTCACGACCTCACTCACGAGTACAGCTACGACGAGACCGAGACTCACCCGGTTTCCACCGTCGAGGTTCCGATGGATGTTCGCGAGATGGCGGCGCGAAGCCTCTCCCTCGACGCTCCGGTCTTCGCCCCGGCCGAGCCCGACGTTCTCACCACCGAAGCGGAGCCTTCCGATTTCTCCGAGACCCTTCACGGACCGCTCGACGAGGAGCTCCCGGCCGCCGCCCCCCAGGAAGTCGAGGCGGTCCAGGAAATCGAAACCGCCGAGGAGATCGAACCAGTGGCCGCCACGGGAGAGATCGAAGCCCCCAGCGCGGCTGCTCCTGCGGAGGCCGCAAGCGAGGATTTCGAGTTCGAACCCGATACGGCCCGCTCGGGCGAGTTCCAGATCCCGCCCACACTTCCCCCGGCGGCCGCGCCAAAGGCCGCCGAGCCGGTCGAAGAGTTCTCGGGCGAGCGCGAATTCGATCCCGCCGAACTCGAGTCGGTGACCGCGGAACCTGAGGTAATCAACACCTCGCCCGACGCGATCTCGGCGCCTGAGGAACTTCCCGTCGCGAAGACGGAGCCGACCCCCGAAGTCATGGCGGTTCCCGAGCCGGTGGCGCCGCCCGCACCTCCCCCTCCGCCCGTCGTCGAGGTGCCCGCCCCGGCACCCGTGGTCGAGGCGCCCGCCCCGATCCCGGCCGCGCCTGC
>CAZBTT010000738.1:0-2328 GCA_964494295.1 uncultured Acidobacteriota bacterium | reverse complement strand
TGGGGAAGCCTGGTTTAGACATTGCGACCTTGGTGGTATTACCTGAATGATACCCCCGGCACGCACCATTCAATTTATCCATTTTTTTATCTAATTTGGCTCTTTTCCGGAAAAAAATTTGTAGTAGACGAAAAATGCACTAGCGCAACTGAGTGCCAGGACCCCAATGACAATGTTAATACCTCTCCAGGGCCATCGGCTCTCAAACCGTTTCCGCACCGCTTCCTTGAGGCGCTTTTCGGTCTCCGCGACCGCGTCCTCCATCGAGAGGGCGAGCCTCGGCGTGCAGTCTGGCTGCCAATAACGCGACGTCTTCGCCGCACCGCCTTCGAAGACCAGGATGTGCGCGGGCTCGAGCTTCTTCACCGCCTTGAAGCCCGAGGCGGGGACGGGCACGTACTGGTAGGTCAGGTAGTCGTGGATGGCCGCATGGTCCGCCTCGCGTGAGACGCGCCGATCGGCGAGCACCGCCATGAACTCGCTGCCGAAGGTGATCCGGCCCGAGGCCTCGGCGTAGATGAGGGGCTTCTTCCCGAGACGGTCGCGTCCGAGCAGCAGACGCTGCCGATCTTCGTCCCAGATCGCGAACGCGAACATGCCGTGCAGGTGCTTCGGGATGTCGTCGCCCCACTGCTCGTAGCCGTGGACGATGGTCTCGACGTCCGAATGCGTCTTGAACCGATGGCCCAGGGACTCGAGTTCGCGCCGCAGATCGAGATAGTTGTAGATCTCGCCGTTGGCCATGACGTGGATCCGGCTGGTCTCGTTCGAGATCGGCTGGGCCCCTCCCGCGACATCGATGATCGAAAGCCGGCGGAATGAAAATCCAGCGCGTCCGAATATGTCGATCCGTCCGTCATCCGGTCCGCGGTGAGCGATAGCGCCGCCCATTCGCTCCAAAAGCTCACGTGAAGGAGAGCCCTCCGTCTCGACCACGCCCGCGATTCCGCACATGCGCCGCCAAGGTTATAGGTTCGGCCCCCGCGATAGGGATGTCCGCTCGCGGAAGCCAGGCGGAATCAGCCGAACATCAGGGCAAAGGCGACCTTGGCCAGCACGAACGCCCCCCACAGGAGGCCCACCCCCCAAAGTCCCGTGCTCAAACCGCGCTTCGCGGCGACGGCGTAGCCGGTGGCCAGCAGGAACAGGGTCCAGAGCGAGAACAAGTCGAAGCTCGAGAGCAGGCTCCACAGCCATCGCGGTATGTCGCCCGGTTCGAAGAAGACGGTCGGGTTTGCCTGGACCACCTGGTTGGGATCGACGTTCCAGTCTCCCTTGAGGAACATGATCGCCAGCATGACCGGCGTCTGTATCAGTCCGACCGCGGCGAACGTCCACGTCACGGTCGTGAGGGATTGAAGGAAGGAGACATCGGCGGCCATGAAGAACCGGAACATGAAGAGCAGAAGACCCGCGATCAACAGGTCGATGATGATCGGGGCCACCAGGGGACCCACGCCGCCCCACGTCTTTATGTAGCCGGCCTGGGCGTTGATGATCTGCTCCACCTGCTCCGCGGACATCTGCTGCACCCGGGGGTTTTGCTCCAGCTGCGCCTTCATGAACGCGCGGGCGTCGACCCGGTCGAGCCACACCATCGAGAAGCCCACGCCGAGGGCGGTCTGCAGGATGAACGCCATCCACCACCGCGGCTTGGTGAAGATCTTCGCGAACGTCGCGGTGGGCTCGAAATACAGATTGAAGAGGTTGCCGAAGAAGGAGCCTGATTCTTCGGGCGCGCTGGCGCCTTGGGCGGGAGGTGCTATGTCGGGCGTTTCGGTCATGGGGGGATCCTTCCTCCCCCGAATCTACTCGTACCGGAGGGCTTCGATGGGATCGAGCTTCGCGGCTTTGGCCGCGGGCCAGAGGCCGAAGAAAAGGCCGACGGCGAGCGACGAGATGAACGCCGCCGCCACCCATTGCGGCTGGAACGCCGCCGGGAAGGGAGAGAGAGCGTTGATGAGGCTGGCGAGGCCGCCGCCGATGGCGATGCCGAGGAGCCCGCCCACCCCGGTGAGGGTCATCGCCTCGGTGAGGAATTGCCACAGAATATCGCGGCGTTTGGCCCCGAGAGCCTTCCGGATTCCGATCTCCCGCGTTCGCTCCGTCACCGAGACCAGCATGATGTTCATGACCCCCACGCCGCCCACCACGAGGCCGATGCAGGAGATCGCGATCATGACCATGTAGATGCCGCCCGTGACCTGGTTGTAGAGATCGGTGATGGCGTCCTGGGTGAAGACCGCGAAATTGTCCTTGGCGAAGAAGCGCAGGCCGCCCTTGCGGCGCAAGCGCTCCCGGAGCGACTCCTCGGCCTGAGACCAGCCC
>CAZBTT010000737.1:0-2329 GCA_964494295.1 uncultured Acidobacteriota bacterium | reverse complement strand
CTCCTGAACCGTGCCGGCTTTGCTGGCCTTGAGTTCGTTTTCCATCTTCATGGCCTCCATGACGAGGACGCCACGCCCGGCTTCGACGGCTTCGCCTTCCTTGACCAGCACCTTCACGATCTTGCCCGGCATCGGCGCCGTGAGTTTGAGCGGCCCTTTGTGAGCCACCTTCCCAAGAGCTTCCCCCTTGACCGCGTCCTTGAGCTCGACGTCGAAGCGATCGCCGCGAAGGAGGACGGCGAAGCCCTCAGGGGTCCTCTCGACCGCCGCGTCGTGTGAGACGCCATCGATCAGGACCGAGGTCTCGTTCTCGCCGGTCCGAACCCAATCGAGCTCGAGCGTCTTCTCGCCGATGATCACGCGGTACCGTCCCTGGCTTTCGCGGACCTCGATGCGGGCGGTCTTTCCCGCGGTGGCGGCGTCAAAGAGCACGGCGGATTCCCTCGATCAAAGCCGGTTCACTGCTTCGCGGTTGCCCAGACGCCACCACATGGAGGAAGAACCCTTGCCTCCCTCCGGAGCCGCCTTCGACCGACGCCGGGCGCGATACGTCGCCACCGCGGCTATGGCCATGGCTATCTCGGTGGCCCGAGCCCGTTCGTCGTTCTCGCTCTGGAGGCGGCCGACGAAACTCGTGTCGAAATCACCCTCGATGAAGTTCGGATGGCGCAGGGCGCGATCAAAGAAAGGCAGTGTCGTTTTGATTCCCGTGATCTTGTACTCCGACACTGCCCGGAGCATTCGGGCGATCGCGGCCTGACGGTTCTCGGCGTGCACCACCAGTTTCGAAATAAGCGGATCGTAGAACATCGGAACTTCAAAGCCCTCGTAAACGCCCGAGTCGTCGCGGACACCCGGGCCTCCGGGCACGCGCAGCGATTCGATCCTTCCCGGGTTCGGTATGAAGTTCGCCTCGGGGTCCTCGGCGCAGACCCGGCACTCGATGGCATGGCCCCGCTGGGTGAGGTCGTTCTGGCCAAAGGGCAGGGCCTCGCCTTCCGCGATTCGGATCTGCATCTTCACGAGGTCGACGCCGGTCACCATCTCGGTGACCGGATGCTCGACCTGCAGACGGGTGTTCATCTCCAGAAAGTACGGCTCCCGGTTCTCGTCAACCAGGAACTCGAGGGTGCCCGCGTTCACGTAGCCGACCTTCTTCACGAGAGCGACGGCGAGCGCGCCCATCTTCGCGCGGAGCTCGGGGGTCACGAAGGGAGACGGGCTCTCTTCGATGATCTTCTGGTGGCGTCGCTGGATCGAGCACTCGCGCTCGAAGAGATGAACGGCATTGCCGTGGGTGTCGGCCAGAACCTGGATCTCGATGTGCCGAGGCTTGAGAATGGCCCGCTCGATGTAGAGGCTGTCGTCATTGAAGGCGCTCTTCGCCTCGCTCCGCGCGCGCAACACCGCGGCCTCAAGATCCTCGGCCCGGTGGACAAGACGCAGGCCTTTGCCGCCGCCGCCCGCGGCCGCCTTCAGCATCAGCGGAAAGCCGATGCGTTTCGCCTCGGCCAGGATGGCTTCATTGTCGACAAGAGGATGCAGGGCGCCGGGGACCACGGGAACACCCGCGTCCACGGCCACGCGCCGGGCCGCGGTTTTTTCACCCATCGCGGTGATCGCTTCGGCCGGCGGACCAATGAACACCACGCCCGCGTCTTTGCAGGCCGCAGCGAATGTCGCGTTCTCGGACAGGAAGCCGTAGCCGGGATGGATGGCGTCAGCACCAGAACGTTTCGCGACCTCGAGGATCGTCTCCATCTTGAGGTACGACTCGCGCGAGGGCGAGGGGCCGATGAAGTGCGCCTCATCCGCGTAGCGGACGTGAAGCGCCGCGCGATCGGCTTCGGAGTAGACCGCGACCGTGCCGATGCCGAGTTCGCGGCACGAACGCATCACCCGGACCGCGATTTCGCCGCGGTTCGCGATCAGGATCTTCTTGAATTTTCGGGGGCTCGGCACGGGGAGACGATTCTAAGTTGTTCGATGGCGGTGGACGCCCGCGTTTGCCACAACCGGCGTCGATGTGACATTCTCCGCCTCGCCCGATGGAGGAGCGGTCCTCATCAGTAGTTCTTCACGACGACGCTGCGGTCGGTTGAGCGGAGGACGAAAGGGGAGGACCGCCGAAGGGATCACGGTTTGTAGCGCCTTGATCCCTGGACGCAGGGGAGAAGACCCCGCGGCTGCTGCGGCCTCACGCAAAGGAGGCCGTGGAGTGCCTGAGGAACAATGTCGCCGCATTGTGGTGCGGCGAGAGGAGTGGACTTTCAAGGGTCCACCGTTGTTTCGACGATGGACTCCTGAAGGCGGAGTTCAACGGAGAGAG
>CAZBTT010000736.1:0-2336 GCA_964494295.1 uncultured Acidobacteriota bacterium | reverse complement strand
GGGGCGCCTGTTCGTCATGGGGTCAGGGGAACCCCACAGGACGAAGGAGGGCCGTCTCTTCGTGGGCGGGGTCTGGCGGGACGAACGCGAGTGGCCGCTGACCCGCGCGGTCGACACGGACTACTACCTGCATGCGGATGGAACGCTGTCGACCCGGCCTCCCGGTGAAGCGGCCCCCTCGCGCTACGACTTCGATCCGCGCAAGCCGGTCCCCACGATCGGCGGCAATGTCTCATCCGAGGGCGTTCTCATGCTTCGCGGCGCGCAGGACCAGCGTTGCACCGCGGACAACTGGCTTTGTTCCGACACCATGCCCCTTTCCGCTCGCCCCGACGTATTGGTCTTCCAGACCCCGCCGCTGGAGCGCGACGTCGAAGTGACGGGTCGGCTGGTGGTGAAGCTCTGGGCGAGTTCGGACGGGCCCGACACCGACTTCACCGCGAAGCTCATCGATGTCTATCCACCGAGCACCGATTTCCCTGCCGGCGTCGACTTGAACGTCGGCGACAGCATCGTGCGCGCCCGATACCGCGAATCGCTCAAGACCGCGAAGCCCCTGGAACCGGGGAAGCCCTACGAGTTCACGATCGAGATGTACCCGACCTCGCTGGTGTTCCGGCGCGGGCATCGCATCCGCGTCGACATCTCGAGCAGCAACTTCCCCCGCTTCGATGTGAACCCCAACACCGGCGAGCCGCTCAACGAACAGCGGCGCACACGCGTCGCGGTGAACTCGATCTATCACGATCCGCAGCACCCCTCGCGGATCGTGCTTCCCATTGTCCCGATTCCCGCGAAAACTGGGGAGCCGTCCGGCCCGCGCTGAATCTCAGTCGGGCTAAGGCGGGGCCGATCGCGAGTCGTCGATGCGCCACCGAGGCGGGGGACTCGGCAGGGCGGCGGCCTCGTTCGTCAGCGCGGCCAGCAGGGTCTTGAGTGCCTCCCGTTCGGCCTTGAGGTCGAAGCCGAAGTAGCGCGCGGGATACGGCTCGAAGCGGTTTAGAGCTCGCGTGAAGGTCCGCGCGGCGCCGGCGTGGTTCCCTCGCTCGAGGTGAAGGAACCCCACGCTGACCTGAATGAGCGCCTGAAAGAAGTCGCGCGCGGGTCCGCGCAGGCCCAGCCACATTCCCTCGAGCGTCTCGTGGCAGGGGAAGTAGAGGCCGCGGTTGAACTCCTCCACGGCGCGGTCGAAGGCGTGCCGTTGCTCGCTCGTCAGTTCCGGCTCGGCCAGGACGCGCATCATCGATACGATACGCCGCGCGGGCGCCATCGTGCGGCCTAAGATGTGGGATGCTCAACTGGATCTGGGCCGGTTTCTTCTTCGTCGCGTTTCTCGCCGGGCTCTTGCGCTGGCTGGTGTTCGGCGAACCCGGAATCTGGGCGGCGATGGTGGGCTCGAGCTTCGAAATGGCGAAGACCGGCTTTGAGATATCGATCGGTCTCACCGGCGTGATGTGCCTCTGGCTCGGCATCATGAAGATCGGCGAGAAGGGCGGTGCGGTGACCCTGGTCGCGCGCGCCTTCGATCCTCTGCTCCGAAGACTGTTTCCGAGCATTCCTCCTGCTCATCCCGCGGGCGCTTCGATCGTCATGAACCTCTCCGCGAACATGCTGGGCCTCGATAACGCCGCCACCCCGCTCGGGCTCAAGGCGATGAAGGAGTTGCAGGAGATCAACCCCGAGCCCGAGACGGCCAGCAACGACCAGATCATGTTTCTCGTGATCAACGCGTCGGCCGTGACGATCATTCCGACCGCGATCATGACCTACCGGGCGCAGATGGGGGCGGCCGATCCCACCGACGTCTTCCTGCCCCTCCTGATCGCGACGTTCTGCAGCACGATGACCGGCATTCTGGTCACCGCGCGCATGCAGGGACTGCGGCTTTGGAATCCGGTCACGGCGGCGTACTTCGGGAGCGCCACCCTGATCATCGGACTGCTGGCCGCCTACGTGAGCACGCTCGACAAGGAGACGATGGAACGCCAGACCTCGCTTTTCGCGAACCTGGCGATCTTCTCGCTCATCGTGGGCTTCCTCCTGCTGGCGGTACACAAGGGCATCGCGGTTTACGAGACGTTCGTCGAAGGAGCGAAAGAGGGCTTCACCGTGGCGATCGGGATCATCCCGCACCTCGTGGGCATGCTCGTGGCCATCGGCATTCTGCGGACGAGCGGGGTGCTCGACCAGGCGCTCGATATGGTCCGGTTGATTGTCGCGAGTCTCGGTCTCGATTGGCGATGTGTCGATGCACTGCCGGGGGCGCTCGTGCGGCGGCTCCCCGGGAGCGGGGCGCGCGGCCGGGTGGTCGGGTCGTGGAATAGGCTGGGGTCCGG
>CAZBTT010000735.1:0-2342 GCA_964494295.1 uncultured Acidobacteriota bacterium | reverse complement strand
TCCTCGGGAATCCCGGGTCCGCGGTCCGCGACTTCGATGATCGCCGAGGCGTCGTCAACGGATAGACCGACCTCGACCGCATGCTTCCCCAGCGAATACTTGAGCGCGTTGTCGACGAGGTTGCGGACGAAGCGGCCGAGCGCGTGACCGTCTCCCAGCACGACTGGGGTGTCGCTCGCGACCAGCGTGATCTCGCGACCGCTGACCGCGCGCTGGTCCGCGACCACACCGGCGATGATCGGTGCGAGGTCCACGCGCTCAAGCGGTATGACCCGCGCCGGCGTCTCGCCAGCGAGTGCCGACTCGATGAGTGCGTTCGCCCGCATGACGGCTCGGTCGATACCCTCGAGGGCAGACGTCGCCTGAGCCGGTGGGAGGCCGCTCAGAAGAAGGTCGTTCAGTCCCCGGATCACCGTAAGGGCGCCGCGAAGCTCGTGAGCCAGCAGCGCCAGCTGTGTGCTGTCCAGACCGTCACTCATCGCGAACCCGCCGAGCGGACTCGCGTCTCGCGGGAACTGAGTCCCCGCTCGATGACGATTTTGACGAGGTCCATTACGAGCAATGAGGCCACGGCGGCTCCGATGACCAGCATCCATTCCTGCGCCGAGAGAGCGGTCGTCTTGAACAGCTTCTGCATCGGTTCCCAGTGCACGACCGAGACCTGCAGCGTCACCGTGGCGACGAAGGCGATATTGAGCCAGCGGTTCTGGAGCGACTGCATTGAGAAGACCGTCCCGCGCGCACTGCGGTAGTTGAACGCGTGCAGCTTCTGAGACAGCACCAGGATGGTGAAGAGCATGGTGTTCTCGGCGGGGTCCGAGCTGCCGAGAAGCGGACCGGCGACGAACGTCGCGCCCAACGCGAAGACCGTCATGACCGCGCCCTGCCAGATGACCTCGCTCATTCTCGGACCCGAGAGGATCGGTTCCTTGGAGTCACGGGGCATGCGATCCATGACCGTGGGATCCGCTGGGTCGACGCCCAGCGCGAGGGCGGGGGGTCCGTCGGTCACCAGGTTGATCCAGAGCAGCTGCAGCGGCAGAAGCGCGAGCAGCGCGTGCTCGGGGAAGAACGCGACGAAGATGGCGGTCGAGAACACGACCAGCACCTCGCTCATGTTGCACGAGAGCAGGAAGAGGATGACCTTCCGCAGGTTCTCGAACACGACGCGACCCTCACGAACCGCCTGCACGATCGTGGCGAAGTTGTCGTCGGTGAGCACCATATCGGCGGACTCGCGCGCCACATCGGTACCCACCAGGCCCATCGCCACACCGATATCGGCGCGCTTGAGGGCGGGAGCGTCATTGACTCCGTCCCCCGTCATCGCGACCACCTCGCCGTTGCGCTTGAGAGCATCGACGATCCGGATCTTGTGCTCAGGATTGACTCGCGCGTACACGCGGATGTTGCGTGCGGCAACGGCAAGGTCCGCATCGTCCATCTCGTCCAGCTCGCGGCCGGTGACGACTCGCTCGCAGTCCAGGAGGCCGATCTGCTGTGCGATGGCCCGGGCGGTGAGGGCGTGGTCCCCCGTCACCATGGCCACGTTGATTCCGGCCTTGTGGCACTGGTCGATCGAATCGGGGACCTCGGTCCTCGCCGGGTCCACCAGCCCCATGATCCCCACGTACCTCAGGCTCCGCTCGCACTCCACGGACAGGGTCTCACCGGCTGCCAGCCCGCGGTAGGCGAAGGCAAGGGTTCGGAATCCGCTGGCTGCCAAGGATGCGTTCTGCTCGGACAGGCTGGTTCGCAACTCCGGAGTCATCGGGACGGTCTGGCCGCGGAGCAACGCCTCCGTGCACAGATCGAGGACGACATCCGCACCGCCCTTGACGAACGCCACCCGCGCGCCGTCGATCTCGTGGACCGTGGTCATGCGCTTCCGCTCCGAGTCGAACGGGATCTCGTCGACACGTCGCGGCTTGAGATGGCCGGGAGCGAGGTGGGTCGAGGCCGCGATGAGAGCCGTCTCCGTCGGGTCGCCCAGCAGCGTGCCATCCGCCGAGAAATGTGCGTCGTTGCACGAGGCCGCTATCTCAAGAAGAAGCGAAAGGTCGGCATCGTGGGGTGCCCGGTCCTTCGGCTCAAGCCCCCAGTCAGGAGTGACCGCCGTCTCATCCTCGCCCGTCACCAGAGTGCGGACCGTCATCTTGTTCAGAGTGAGCGTTCCGGTCTTGTCCGAGCAGATGAACGTCGTCGAACCCAGGGTTTCGACCGCATGGAGCTTTCGGACGATCGCGTGTCTGTCGGCCATGCGCCTGACGCCCAGCGACAGCGCGACGGTGACGATGGCGGGAAGCCCTTCCGGAATCGCAGCCACGGCAAGGGACACCGCG
>CAZBTT010000734.1:0-2348 GCA_964494295.1 uncultured Acidobacteriota bacterium | reverse complement strand
CGCCGTCGATCACGATGGCCTGCCCGGTCATGAAAACGGACTCGTCGGAGCCGAGATAGACGCACAACTCGGCCACTTCTTCGGCGGTTCCAAGACGCCCCATCGGCTGCCGCGCGATGAAGTCCTTGCGCGCCTGCACCGGGTCGGCGAAGGCGCGAATGCGCGTATCGAGCGAGGGCGTGTCCACGGTCCCCGGACACACCGCGTTGCAGCGAATCTTCTGCGCGATGAAGTCCCGGGCCACGGACTTCGTGAGACCGACGATCGCGGCTTTGGTGGCGCTGTAAACGAAGCGATTGGCGACGCCGGTGACCGGCCCGGCCACCGACGAGATGTTCACGACCGATCCTCCACCCTGATCGATCATGCCGGGCAGGAACGCGCGGATCATCCGATACTGGGATCGAACGTTGAGTTTGAAGCCGAGGTCCCAGTCCTCGTCCTTGCAGTCGAGCACGGTGCCGCCGTGCACGAAACCGGCGCAGTTGACGAGGATTGTGGGCCGGGTGGAAGAGGCAAGGGCTTCGATGGCCCGATCCTCGAGAACGTCGAGCGGCTGGACCTCGATCCCCAACATACCCGCGAGTTCGCGCAGCTTCTCTTCGTTGACGTCCGTGGCGAGAACACGCGCGCCTTCGCGAGCGAACGCGGTGGCTGCGGCTCTTCCGATCCCCTGGGCCGCGGCGGTCACTAGAGCGAACTTGCCCGCGAGCCGGCCGCCCGAAGGCAAAGCGGACGTCGTCACTTCGCGGCCTTTTCCTTCCGCTCGAAGATGAAGTCGCAGATTCTCTTCACCCCTTCGCGGACATCCTCGTCGCGCGAAGCCACGGAGACGCGCACAGACTGGGCGCTCAGTCGGCCGAACGTGCTTCCCGGCGCGACCGCCACGCGCTTTTCCTTCAGAAGCGCGACCGAGAAGTCTCTCGAGTCCATGGCCGCGGCCGAGATATCGACCATGACGTAGAAGGCCCCACCCGGGGGGTAGCGATAAGGCCCGGGCTGGCGAAGAACTTCAAGGGCGATGTCCCGCCGCCGCCGGTAGGCGTCTCGCATCTCGAAAACGCAGTCCTGCGGACCGTCGAGGGCCGCGACCGCGGCGAACTGAGAAAACGCGGTCCCGCAGGAGACGAAGGGCTCCTGGAGTTTGGCCGCGACCGTGATGTAGTCGGCGGGGCCGCGGGTGAATCCGATCCGGTATCCGGTCATCGCGTAGCTCTTCGAAACCCCGTAGATCACGAGGCACCGGCCGTCGGTATCGAAATTGAGAACGCTCGGCGCCGGTTTCTCGAAAACAATCTCGCTGTAGATCTCATCCGAGACCACCCACAGGTCGTTCCGGCGAGCGAAGGCGACGAGCGCTTCGGTGAGGGCTTCGTCGTGAACCTGGCCGGTCGGGTTCGATGGACTGCACACGAGCAGGATCTTCGTCCGCGGCGTCACCAGGGACTGGAGTTCGTCGAGATCGGGCAGGAACTGCGGAGCTTTGAGGGTGTAGGGTACCGCGACTCCGCGGGCCAGCGCCACCGAGGTCCCGTAGTTTGGCCAGCCCGGGTCCGGGAGCAGAACTTCGTCGCCCGGTTCGAGCAGTGTGAAGAACGACGTGGCGAGGCTCATCATGGCGCCGGTGGTGACGAGGGTCTGGCTCGGCGACGTGGCGACGCCCGTGCGCCGCTGGAAATTACGGGCGACCGCCTCCCGCAGCGGAGCGATGCCCGCGGTGGAGATGTAGCGGGTGTGCCCCTCGCGCACCGCGCGGCACGTGGCCTCCACGATGTGCGCGGGTGTGGCGAAGTCGGGCTGCCCGACTTCGAGGTGGACCACCGGTCCATCCTTCTCGGCCGCGATGGCGAGGTCCATGACCTCGCGAATCCCGGAACGGGGGATCTGGAGAGGGAGTTGAGCGAGCGGCTTCATCGGCCTGGTCCTTTCTCTGGCCCTCGAATGCGTGGGGCCTCGCCCTATTCTCGTCTTGTCTCGCGTCGACCCCACAGGAAATAGACGGGCACGCCCAGAGCGACGATGACGAACCCCGGCCACGTGGTGGCGTTGCGATAGATGAACAGCATCACGAGGAGGACGGTCGCCGAGACGATGTAGGCCGCGGGCACGTAGGGATATCCGAAAGCGCGGTACGGCCGCTCCGCATCGGGCCGCGTCACGCGCAATCGGAAGAGACCCAGGATGGTGAGGATGTAGAAGAGCAGCGCGGCGGAGATCACGTAGTCGAGCAGATTGCTGTAGAGGTTGCCGTAGGCGCGGGTGGCGGGATCGTAGGTGCGGGGCAGCACGAGGAAACAGGTCCACACCCCTTGAAGAATCAGAGCCGCCGCGGGAACCTGAGCCGCGTT
>CAZBTT010000733.1:0-2364 GCA_964494295.1 uncultured Acidobacteriota bacterium | reverse complement strand
CGAAGCAGGCCGGTGATGCAGCGCAGGGTTGTGGTCTTGCCCGCGCCGTTTGGACCGAGCAGCCCGGTCACCCGGCCATCCGGGGCGACGAACGAGATCTGACGGGCCGCGATGTGCGAGGCGTAGCTCTTCTCGAGGGATTGAACCGTAATCATTTGCCGGTCTCCATCATGGCGGGCGCGGAGAAGAACGAGGGTCGTTTGGGCCCTGAGGCGCAGGACGAATCGACCGCTTGGGGGTCCGCGGTTTCGATGAAGCGCGTGATGAGGTCGGGGACACAGCCGGTGAACGAGACGTTGTGGAAACCCGCCGCCATCACCACGTGGGCGGAGGCGGAGAAATTGGCTCTCATCCTCTCGCCCCACGCGGGCGGGGTCACGGGATCGAACCCTCCGGAGAGGACGAGGGCCGGCACTTTCAAGACCCGATGCGTGTCATCAACATCGACCGGCGGAAAGGCCGAGCAGATCTTCTCCCACGTGGTGATGTCGGTTCGTCCGATGAACGTGCCGTCGGTCACTCGGGGCTCGAGCATGCCGGCGCGAAGCGCGCGCGCGAAGTCCTCGGCGCACCCGAGTTGAGCGGTGGTCCCAAGCGCCATGGCATCACGCGTCCACGCGAGGCCGGCTTCGGCCGCGGCCGCGAGCGGGCGAAAGTCGCCCTGGGACGCCCGATGAATCACGAAGGGAACGAGCCGCGCGTGCTGGGGCGAGTAGAGCATCAGCTTGACCGACGACACGAAGATGTCCCTGGTCATCGTGATGTTCCGCCTTCGGCCGGTCACGGGATCGTCCATTTCGAACGAGGCCGGTCGCCTCGAGAGCGTCTCGACGAGGGTTCGCAGCTCCTCCGCGAGCGAAGGGAACGTCGAGCGGCAGGAGAGGCTCTGCGCACAGTCCCGGGCGAGGGCATCGAAGGCGTGCTGCGTATCGCGGGCGGTATGCACGGGGAAGGGATGGTCGAGCGGGACCGCGCCGTCGAGGACCACGGCCCGCACCCGATCCTCGAAGAGGCGTGCGTAAACGAGCGCGGCGCGCGTTCCGAACGAGCCGCCCCAGAGATTCACTCGCGCATAGCCTAAGGCGGCGCGAACCGCGTCCACGTCCGCCATCTGCTCCTCCGTGGTTAAGCCCGACAGATCTTGCGGCAGCGTCTGGCGGCAGGAATGCAGGGCCGCCCCGAAAGCCGCGCCGAAATCCGGATCGAGGTCGCAGCGCAGGGCGTGGGAGCTTCCGGTGCCGCGGACATCGACGAGCACGATGTCGCGCCGCCGCTGGATCTGCTTGAAGAAGCGCGGCACGAGCGGCGCAAAATCCTGCGCCGACTGACCGGGCCCGCCGGCCAGGATGAAGAGCGGGTCAGGCTCGGCCTGCCGCGTGCGGGCGGGAACGCGCGCGTAACGAATCGTGAGTGTCTCGACGGACGGAGCGGGCTTGCGCTTCGCGGGAACCTGCACGGACCCGCACTGGACGGCTTCGGTGATGCCGTGTACGTGACAAGGCGTCAGGCTTTCGGCAGGGCTGGAGTCAAAGAGGGGTCCGGCGCCGGCGCCGAGGACTGCGATCAGGAGAGTGAGGTTGAGTGACATGCCGAGGTAGTCCCCCCGGTCTCAAGAAACCTTTCCCGAATGACACACAGTTCGACGAACTGTGTGCCTCGCCGGCGACGCGGGTTCCGTGTGTCGCTAGTCTGTTGACATGTCGCCCTCTCTCCCCCTTCCCGACCTTCCACTTGCCCGGGGTCAGAGTCTTAGGAACGTCGTGGACGCCTACGAACGCCGAATCCTCGTAGCGACGCTGCAGGCCACGGGTTGGAATCAGAGGCATGCCGCCCGGTTTCTGGGAGTCCTGCCGAGCACGCTCTCGGAGAAGATGAAGAAGCTCGGTTTGAGGCATTCCCGCCAGGAGGCGCAGGGTTGTGTCGCGCAGCTTGTCAGGACGACCCCGAGCGGGCGCGAATCAGGGCGGTGATCCGGCTGCGACGCCGCCGCGACACCGGGACCCGGACCCCGCTCTCCAGGACCAGCATGTTCCTCGCGTCCCGCGACTGGACCACGGCCCGGATCGCCGTGAGGCGAACCAGCGCGCCGCGGTGAGCCCGGATGAAGCCATGCGGCAGAAGCCGTCGCTCGATGCCGTTCATCGCCTCGCGCACCAGGTAGGGTGTGCCGCGGGCCCAGATTCGCGCGTAGTTGTCGGCGGCTTCGATCCACTCGATCTCGCGTGACTCGATCACGGTCGTGCCCTGCGCGGTTGTGACCGCGAAAACCGGTTCCGGTGCGTGCAGCGAAGGCGACCACACCCGCAGCTGCTTCGAGAGCCTCTTCATGGTGACTCCGAATCTCGCCGCCGAGACCGGCTTCAC
>CAZBTT010000732.1:0-2371 GCA_964494295.1 uncultured Acidobacteriota bacterium | reverse complement strand
ATCGTCGGCCCACCGTTTCAGGGCGAGGAACGTCCGCTCGTCGAGGCGGAGCAGGAAGGATTTTCTTTCAGCCATGGAATGAGATCGCAGGGGGGCGCCTGGGCGACCCCCTGCGGAGGGCCGTTAGTAGATCGAACCCGCGTTGACCACCGGCTGCGCCTCGCGATCAGCGCAGAGGACCACCAGCAGGTTGCTCACCATGGCGGCCTTGCGTTCTTCGTCGAGTTTCACCTTGTCGGACTTCTGCAACAAATCGAGGGCCATTTCGACCATGCCCACAGCACCCTCCACGATCCGCTGGCGGGCGGCGATGATCGCTCCCGCCTGCTGACGCCGCAGCATCGCCGAGGCAATCTCCGGCGCGTAGGCGAGATGGGAAATGCGCGCCTCGATGACTCGCACGCCGGCCTTGTCGAGGCGTTCCTGGACCTCCGTCTTCAACCTGGCCGCGACCTCGGACGTGCTGCCGCGCAGCGAAAAGTCGCCTTCGATGTGGGCGTCGTAGGGGTAGTGGCTGGCGAGGTTGCGAATCGCGGCCTCGGTCTGCACGTTCACGTAGTGCTCGTAGTTGTCGACCTCGAAGCAGGCTTCGGCGGTGTCGACGACCTTCCACACCACGACCGCGCCGATCTCGATGGGGTTGCCGTCGTGGTCGTTCACCTTGAGCTTGTTGCTCTCGAAGTTGCGGATGCGCAGCATCACCGAAAGCTTCGTGTAGAAGGGGTTCGCCCAGCGAAGACCGTCTTCCTTGACCGTGCCGACGTAGTCGCCGAAGAGCTGGAGGACGCGGGCTTCGTTCGGATTCACGACGAAGAGCCCGCTGAGCAGGAAGAAGGCCAGGAACGTCGCAAACATGAAGAGCAGGCCGGTGGGGTGGTTCTGCGCCTGGAAGGCGAGGATCGACCAGCGGAGAAAGGCCCCGCCCGCGACCAGCAGGATCGGGAGCATCAGCAGCCCGGGCAGCGTCGAAATGGTCTTTTCGGTGTTGATAGCTTGTTTCATAGTGATCTCCAAGTGATATCACTAAGCTATCTCACGATCCGTCAGTCTGTCAAGCCCTCTTTACCCCGGAGAAGAGGCCCTCGGACGTCCACTCTCGGAACCAACGGGCGAAATCATCGGGAGAGGCCCTTTGGACACCGCGGCGCGCAAGGGACCGCTGGACCACCTGGCCGAGACTGCGACCCTCGGCGATGTCCCTCAGGACGTGGAACGCGGCGCCCGACACGGGCAGGCGAGAGGACGCGTATTTCCTTCGAAAGACGACGACTTACGAAGCTTTCCTGAGGGGTTTGGGATGATCGTGGTTCTCGTCGCGCACCGTGTCGAGATAGGCGCCCGCGTTCCAGTCGAGGCTCACCAGCCGTAAGGACGGAACGGTGGTCAGTCGGCTCCCGGCCAGCTTCGACTGCGGAATCGCTTCGAACGCGGAGACAACAAGGGGCGGGGCCTCGCGTTCGTCGAAGGCTTCGGTCAGCGCCAGTTCGAGCCGCGCCAGATCGACGAGAAAGGGCCGGGGAGAAAATCGGCGCTGTTTCGCCAGGAAGGCGGGGACGCGATCGCCCAGGCGATTGAGGGTGTAGCCCTTCGAAGGATGGGCGGCCGTGTACGCGACTACGAAGTCCGAGAAGCGCTCGCCGAGGAAGTGCTCAAGACCGGGATAATCCGCGGCGAGAGCGTCGTACATCCGCAGCGGGTACATCTCCTGATAGACGGCGATCCGTTCGGCCGGCGACAGGGTGGGCGAGGGAAGCAGGACGCTCTGGATTTCCTTCGCGGGAAGGTGCTTTCGGGCGGCGGGAGAGCGCAGCGCCTCGGCGGTGCTGCCGGGATGGACGACCACGGCCTGCATCCACTTCTGCAGATTGCCGAGCTTCATGCCGCGACAGCGCGCCTGAATTTGTCGGCTTTCCTGGCCTCTTTGAGCACGACGTCGAAGGCGGGCACGTCCTCGTCCCACTCGTACAGTGTCGCGACGCGCCCCGTGCGCTTCACCGCATGGGCGTAGAGCTTCCACACCGCGTCGATCGCGTGGTCGGAGTGGGTGTCGATGATGTGCGTGCCTTTGTTCGTGTGGCCGGCGAGGTGGTACTGGACCACGCGGTCGGCAGGAAGCGCGTCGATGTACTCGATGGGATCGAAGCGGTGATTGAAAGAACTCACGTAGACGTTGTTCACGTCGAGCAGCAGGCCGCAACCGGATTGCGCCGCCACCGCGGCGAGAAAGTCCCACTCGCTCAACTGCGACTGCGCGAATGAAACATATGCCGACACGTTTTCCACCAGCAGCTTCCGGCCCAGGATATCCTGGGCCTGTGCGACATGAGTCGCCAGGACCGCGACGGCTTCCTTGGTGTAGGGTAGCGGCAGC
>CAZBTT010000731.1:0-2377 GCA_964494295.1 uncultured Acidobacteriota bacterium | reverse complement strand
AATACAGCATCAGCGGCGCGCCGTTCCTGCTGTGGGTGGTGCCCGAAGCCAAACCGTAAGGCTCAACGCGGTTGAATCCGAATTCGGTACAGGGCGTAGCGCCCGTTTGTATAAAGAGGTTCCAGCTGAGAGCGGCTGCGCTCGACGAGGGCCTTGACCCGATGCTCGTCGTTGAATGGCCCCATGCCGATACGGGTGGCTCCAAGCCGTCGGATCCGCATCCAGCAGTCGGCGTCAGTTAGCTCCCGGCAAGGCTCCGCCGACCGGCGGCCAGTCAGAAGGGCCAGGGCGCGAGGCTTGCCGAACAGGATGAGGCCTTCGGCGCTCGTGTGCTGCCTGACCGAAGCCAGGAAGGCACGTGCCCGAGGCTCCTCCACGCCCTCGCGCAGCGGACCGTAGTCGAAGGCCGCGAAGCGAGCCGAGTATTGCGCAGCGCATGCCACCGCAGCGACCACGGCGAGGACCCGACCGAAGCGCCCGACGCGCCGTTCCGCGCGTCGGAACCCGACCACCGCGTAGAAGAGGATGAGAGGGAGGAGCGGGATGACGTACCGGACGCCCTGCACCACGGGAAAGGCGGCGGTTGCGAGAATGTGCATCGGAGCGTAGGCATCGAGAAAGGAGCAACCGCGCACGACCCGGCTCGTCCAGCCGATGGCTGCGAAGCCCGCGACGATCAGCGCAAAGCCCTCGCCGATACCCAGGGCGAGCGGCGGAGCGGGCGCATTGGCGAGCCCCCACCGTATGAGCAGCCAGCGCAGGAAATCATCGATGGCGCCGGCATTGGACCCCGGCAGCATGCCCACAAGTTCCCCGATGTACAGGCGCAGGTTGCGGCGGAATCCCACCGCATTCGCCGCGGCGAACTGGTCCGCGTTGCTCGTGACCGAGCCGACGAGCGTCAGGAGCAGGACGACCAATGAGCATGAGGCGAGGGCCCACCAGGTACGCCGCTCGAGCTTCTTGTGCGCGAGCAAGTCGCTGAGCACAAGCGCCGGCAGGAGCAGCAAGCCGATGCCTCGAGTTCCGGCGGCGGCGCCGATGAGAAGGCCGATGATCACCCCCTGCAGGCGGGGAGCGACGGAGGCGGGCGCCGCCGCCAACGCCGCCCCGTACAGGAAGAGCATGTAGGGAAACTCGGAGAGTATGTTGTCCTTGAAGTCCCACAGGGTAGGGGAGAAGGCGGTCAATCCCGCGAAAACCACCAGGGCGCCAGCGGTCAGGTCGCGACGGAACAACAGGCAGGCCGCGCATAGCGCGATCGCGAGGGACAGCACGGTGATGCGCTTGAACGCGTCGAAGTTCAGTCCAGACTCGCGATACGCGGGCGCCAGCAGCAGCGGCAACCCGGGAGGGTATGCGGGCGGACTGAGCGGACTATGGGGTTCATGCACGTAGCTCATCTCCGCGTAGGGTTGCCCCTCCGCGATGTTCCGGATCCTGGAGCGCTTCGGCACGGTCCAGGAGGAGTACGACCACCTCGGCGGCTACGCTCTTGAAGCTCAGGCCCGCGAAGTCCTGCACGGTCTCGGCTTCGACGACGCCACCATCGACGGCGACGTGGGCGCTCTTTCCGGCGGCTGGAAGATGCGTGTCGCTCTCGCCCGGGTCCTGCTCGGCAAGCCGGATGTCCTCCTCATGGACGAGCCCACGAACCACCTCGATCTCGAGTCCATCGTGTGGCTCGAGTCGTTTCTGAAATCGATCGACGCGGCGTTGCTCATGACGTCTCACGATCGCGATTTCATGAACCGGATCGTCACCAAGATCGCCGAGATCGACAGCGGTGAATTCACGGTCTACTCGGGCGACTACGACTTCTACGAGCGTGAGCGGGCCCTGCGCGAAGTAAACCAGGAAGCGCAGTTCGCGCGCCAGCAGGCCATGTTCGCCAAGGAGCAACGCTTCATCGACCGTTTCGCCGCCCACGCCGCGAAGGCCGCACAGGTCCAGAGCCGGATCAAGGCCCTCGACAAGATCGAGCGCGTGGAGCCGCCCAAGAAACGCGTGGTCGTGAACTTCTCCTTCAAGACGCCGCCGCGATCAGGCGATGAGGTCGCGGTCCTCGACCATGTTTCCAAGGCCTACGGGGCCCGCGTGGTTCACAAAGACTTTTCGATGGTGGTTCGCCGGAGCGAGCGTCATTGTGTGATGGGGAAGAACGGCGCAGGGAAGTCGACGCTCCTCAAGATGATCGCGGGCGCCATCCAACCGGACTCAGGTTCGGTCAAACTCGGCGCCAGCCTCCGCGTGGGCTACTTCGCCCAGCAGGCCCTCGACATTCTCGGTCCCGATCTCACGGTGTGGGAACAGATGGTCTCTGACTTCCCGCACGACAGCATCGGGAACCTGCGCGGCACACTGGGCGCCTTTCAGT
>CAZBTT010000730.1:0-2381 GCA_964494295.1 uncultured Acidobacteriota bacterium | reverse complement strand
ATCTGTCACCCATGTTCCCGTGCTGTTTCGTCACCTATCTACCCGATCTGCACCCCCGATCCGAGGCTGGTCACCTTTTACGGACGAGTACGTGTACGTCTCTCCGGGCTCCCCTGGCTCCGTCATCGCGAGGAGGCGCACGGTTGGCTACCGACGAAGAGATCTCCGCGGGCTTGAACGACGGTCACGTCGGTTGCTACGTTTCAGGCGTGAGGAGGCGGGCCTCCAAGCGTGTGCAAATCGCCGTCCCTCCTGTGAGGACGGCGATTGGGCCGTCACGATTTGATTGGAGTCCCGCTTTGCATCTCACGCCCGAAAAACCAACCGACGCGCCCGCCGTTCCTTCCGCGCCCGTCCCCGAAGCCGTCCTCATCGACCATGAGCGCCTCGACGTCTACCGCGTTTCGATCGAATTCGCGACCCTCGTTCCTTCGCTGACACGCGCCACTCGCGCCTCGCTGCGCGATCAACTCGAACGCGCTGCCGCCTCGGTTTCGCTCAACCTCGCCGAAGGTTCTGGACGCCGGGGCGTCCGTGACCGCCTCCAGTTTTTCTCCATCGCGCAAGGGTCCGCCATGGAGTGCGCCGCCGCAATCGATCTGCTTCTCGCGAACGGTCACGTTCCGCTGGTGGACGCGATGCGCGCCAAGCGCAAGCTTGTCCGGGTCATTCAGATGATCGCCGGGCTCCGCCGAGCCGCGCAGAGACGGCGTCAGCAGGCAGAGGCTTGAGGGATGAACAAGTTGGCGGAGAACCATTCTTCACGACCCTGCTGCGATACTTGATCGTGGCGTGTTTCTCATCGAGGCCCCGAATCACAGTCAGGCTCGCCCAGATGTGGCGCCGAGGTACTGCCAGAAAGTCCCCTCCGTGGATAACAAGTTCCAAAGAGAGCACCGACTCAATGGTCCGCGGATCCGTGGAAACGAGGCTCTTATGACACAAGATCACCGCCATTCGCGACTGGTTGTCCAGGGTCGTACGTTTGAGCCATGAGCGTAGCCCCACCCTTGAGACTCGTCTGGTCGGTTCCTAGGAGTTGCCTCCCTGTCATCGTCGGCTCTCGAGCGGTGATGTATACGAAATCTGGAGAGTCTCGCTGCGTAGATGTGGCAACAGGTAAGACGCTCTGGCGGTACGTCGTCCCGAACGCGGCGTGCGCCCCCCAGTCGGCAACCGCTGCCGGCCTGTTAGTTGCGGTTCGGCCTCGCCGAGGGGCGGACCAGACGGGTGAGGGATACCATATTCTTGAGCCCTCGACGGGTGCCGTGAGACGTCGGCTGTCCTGCGAGGCTCGTTCCGGCGTCGTGCCCATAGAGGACCTGCTTCTTGGTGCAGACATTGCCGTTGAGGCTGTATCAGCGAAGGACGGGGCAACTGTGTGGAGGAGGGAGGAGCCCGAACAACTTGGGTCGGTGCCGTACCAATTTGCTCTAGGCGGCGATTGCGTTGTCTACGGTCGGCGAAATGGGGATGTCGTATGTGTCGCCGCTCGGACGGGTCAGGAGCGTTGGCAGACCACGGTCAGAGATCTGATGTGGGACGGGCCGGCCGACCCCAAACCGGGCTGCGTGTTCGGCGAGATCGCGATCCTCGGGGATCGCGCGATCCTCAACGTCTCCCGTCATCACCTCGTGTGTCTGTCGTTGAAGTCCGGGGGGCGGTTGTGGCATCACGAAGGATTCGTTGATCAAGGATGCCTCGTGGGTCATGAGTACATCACGGCTCCGCGAGGGGTCATTGACGTTCGAACTGGGGATCACCTTCGCCTTCCGACGCCTCAGAAGGTCTTTGCGGAGGATGCTCGCAAGTTGATGATTGGCGCGGGCACGATCTGCGCTACGGAAAAGCATGTCTTCCATGCGACCTGGTCCGGCTACATATGGGCGTGGGAACGTTCAACGGGCGATGTCGTGTGGTGCGAGCGACCGCCAGGGGCAACAGGTGCCTTCAACTCCGGCCAAACATTTGCGATTTGCGATGGGCGGCTCTACTACGCCGACGCCAACTGGACTGTCTACTGTTATGAGAGTGGAACGGATCCCGCGCCCGAGAAGGTGTCGCCTATGGGGCGGCTCGGCAAGGGCAAGCCTGCCCGCGCCAAGGGAAAACGTGGGACG
Source organism: uncultured Acidobacteriota bacterium (assembly GCA_964494295.1). Lineage (GTDB taxonomy): Bacteria > Acidobacteriota > Vicinamibacteria > Fen-336 > JAGNNV01 > JAGNNV01. The sequence goes on along the minus strand of CAZBTT010000730.1, from coordinate 261 downwards.
GAGTCTACGGGCCTTCCGCCCCGGAGGGCGGCAGACGGGAAGACGCGCAAGGGGGCGATGAAGGCGTGAGCATGTGCCGAACCGGCAACGCTGCCGGACTGCAATCACGAAAATGGGGACCGATGCCAGGAGAACGGCGAAGGCGGCCGGAAGGCTGGGGATGGACTTCGTGCCAGCCCTCCACACTTCGCCTCTGGGATTAACTCCGAGGCTTCCTCAGCCGCTCCACCGCGGTCGTCACGGCGTCGACGGTTCGGTTGA
>CAZBTT010000729.1:0-2390 GCA_964494295.1 uncultured Acidobacteriota bacterium | reverse complement strand
GATACCTCAACATCAGCGAGAACGCGTTCGCCGCATGGCCGGAATCGGTGTCGGGAATGACCGGCCTCAAAGAGCTTCGCGCCAGCGACAATCGCTTCTCTGACATCCTCGCCTCCGTGGGCCGGCTCACCGGGCTTCGCGAGTTGCATCTCCGCAACAACCAGCTGACCACGCTTCCGGACGCGCTTGGCGAACTCGGGGATCTCCGCGTTATCGACCTGCGCGGGAATCCGCTCGCCGACCTCCCGGCGTCGCTCGCGCGCCTGCCGAAGCTCGAGAAGCTGGACCTGCGCTGGACGCCGACGCTCCCGGACCTCCCGTGGTTCGAGGAACTCGAAGCGCGGGGTTGCCTCGTCTACCGGTGAACGTTCAATCGGGCCCTCGAGCCGCCCGCTCCCTCGCGTAGTGCGCCGGGGTTTTGCCGACGAAGCGCTTGAAGTCGCGGATGAAGTGAGCCTGATCGGAGTATCCCAGTTCGAGGGCGAGATCGGCCCAGGCGATCCCACTTCCCGCGGCCATGCGCTCGGCGGCTTCGAGCAGGCGATAGCGCTGGATCGTCCATTTCGGGCTTACTCCCACGTACTCCTTGAACAGCCGCTGCAGCCGTCGCAGGGGCACACCAAACTCGGACACGATCTGCTCGACGCGCAGGACGCCGCGGTCGTCCGCGATTCGCGCGGCCACGCGACCGGCGAGATCGATCGATTCGTCCATGCGCGGCTTCAGGCTTCGAAGGAAGGGCTCGAGGACCGCGATTCCCTCGAGGTCGTCGTCGCTTTCGAGCACGCGACGCCCGATGCCGCGCGCCCGCGCGCCGAAGACCTCCGCCACAGAGGGACGCAGGTCCGTGAAGTCCGACACCGGCCGTGAGACGAAGGCCCGAAACGCGCCGGGCCGGAACTTCGTCCCAACCACGCGCCCGCGCCCTTCGATCAGCCGGGTGAACTTCCGGCTCATCACGCCGATGACCTCAGCCCTCCCGGAAGTCTCGAGGACCAGATGGACCGAAGGGTGGGGCACCGTCTCCGCGGCCAGCGGCTCAGGAACGTCCCAGCGCACGACCCAGAAGTGCTCGATGAAAGGGGCCAGATCCGGGGCCGGCCAGTAGCGGGTGAGTCCGGAGTTCTCTCCCGCCGCGGGCGCGTTGAGGATTCCTCGGGGTTTCTCGTACTTGATTCGTGCGGTGTCGCGTTTCTTCAATCCGCCCTCGGTCCGGGCACGCTACCATCCGTTCATGAAGCCAGAATTCACACGTGCCGCGGTCCTCGCGGCCTCGCTCTTCGCGGCGACTTCGCCCGTTCAAGCTCAGGACCCCAAGACCGTCGTCCCCACGAAAGGAACCCCCATGACCTCACAGGCAACCGGCACGTTCGAGGTGAAGGTGAAGCCCCTTCCGGAGGACGAGAAAGTTCCGGGTGTTGCGGTGGGCCGGATGTCGATCGACAAGACATTCAAGGGGGACATCGAAGGCACGAGCAAGGGCGAGATGATGACCGCGGGGACGCAAGTGAAGGGGTCCGCCGGATACGTGGCGGTGGAGATCGTGACCGCGTCCATCAAGGGCCGCAGTGGGACCTTCACTCTGCTCCATCACGCCACCATGAAGCAGGAGGGCGACTTCCGCATGAACATCGTGGTCATTCCCGACTCGGGAACCGGAGAGCTCGTCGGTCTGTCCGGCAAGATGGAGATCATCATCGAGGGCGGGAAGCACTCCTACAAGTTCGACTACACGCTGCCGGTGTAGCCTTCGGGGCGCATGATCGATGCCCTGAAGGCGTTCTTCCAGACGCGAGTGGCTCCCGCCCCCGGCCATTCTCCGGAGTTGAGAGAGAAGGCGCTCCGCCTTGCCGCCGGCGTGCTGCTGTTCGAGATCGTCCGCGCCGACAACAAGATCGAAGAGTCCGAGCGCACCGTGATGCGCGCGGCCCTTCAGGGGACGTTCAACCTGAGCGCCGAAGAGACAACCGAGGTCATGCGTCTCGCCGAAGAACAGTCCCACGCCGCGGGGTCGCTGTACGAGTTCACGTCCCAGGTCGACAGCGCGTTCGACGCCGACCAGAAGAAGCGCGTGGTCGAACTGCTCTGGCTCGTCGCGTTCGCGGACGGCACCAAGGACGCGCACGAGGAGCACATGATCCGCAAGATCGCGGGGCTCCTCCACGTCCCGCATCCGGACTTCATCGACGCGAAGCTCAAAGCCCGGGCAGGGAAGGCGGACTGAGGTCCGCCATCCCCATGGCGCCCGCCGCCCGATGCGGTATTTGCCTGTGCCTCTCCGGCCGCGGCTTTCGCCCGCCACCCTTCCCCGCCGGCGCCATACAACGCCCCTCCCAACTCGCCACCCCCCACCCCCCCCGACTCCACCCCCTCGACCACATCCCCAGCAG
>CAZBTT010000728.1:0-2391 GCA_964494295.1 uncultured Acidobacteriota bacterium | reverse complement strand
CGGGATTATTTCGATGCTCTTCGTTCTTCTTGGTCTTGATGAACTCAAGCGCGTGGCTCCATTTCGACTCGAGGATGTCGGTGCCCTTGCCGTCCGCGTGCGGGAGAACTTCGTTTACGAGGTATTCGAAGGCCTCGATGTACTGCTGAATCTCAAGCTCCGTCATCCGCGCCTCGTCGGCGATCTTTTCGATCGGGATCTTGTAGACCTTGGCCATCGTGTGGATGTGCTCGGCCTGGGCGGACCCACGCCAGCGGGTCTTCCCGCCCACGTGATACGCCGCCATCAGCAGCGCTTGCGTCTTGTCGTCGATGCCGCGCGGAAGGCGCATCACCGGCACGGTCTGCCATCTCTTGTCCTGCTTATTGCCGTTATGGAGGGTCGCGACGGCGGTCGTTCTGGTGTTGCCCTCCACGACGAGGCCATCGTGGCTGATGATGATCGGCTCGTGCAGCCCGTTCGCCTTGCGGACGGCTTTCTGAATCGGGTCGTATCCCGACTGGGCCTTAATTAGCTCCATCAGCGACTTATGATCCTTCTTGCCGTTGCTATGCTTGAGCAAGAACCGGATACGAGGGTTTTCGGGATTGAGGCGGAGAGCCTCGATACCCACCGTTTCATAAATTACATCCGCCGGTGTTCCGGCGAGCATGAGGCGCGTCATCGCTGGCTCCAGTATCAAATTCAATCTTAATACCAGTCGATACTACATGGACTATGCGGGATGCCAAACGGCTTTCTTTGATTCCGTTGTTCCGATGTTGTTCCGTTTCGTTTGACAGCCCTCTCGCGGAGCGCTATAGAGGCCCTGGAACAACGCCGGAACAACGGAGCAGTGCATGTCGGTTTCGCAGCAACAGGAAGGGAAGACAGCCTACGTGGCGACCCTGAGCCAGAGCCAGGGCCGGACCGGCTACTCGGTGATTTTCAGGCATCCAGCCCGGAAGGACGAATCCACGGGCAAGCCGGGCGTGCGGGTGCGCCGTGGCCTCAGTACACGCGAGCGGTTGGAAGCGGAGAAACTTTGCGCCGCGCTCAATCAATTGCTGGCGGACGCGAAGTTCCACGACCCGGCCATGAGGGCCGAGGCGCTGCGGCGCGGCTTCGACGAGCGCGTGGTCGACATCTTCTTCGACAAGATGGCGCCGGAGGAGACGAATTTCGCCGCCATGCGCGAGAAGGAGATCGCGCTGCCGGACGCCGCGTCGGACAATTACCGACGCGTTCTTCTGCTCGGGACGACGGGAGCCGGAAAGACGACTCTCGTAAGGCAACTGATCGGCGCGGATCCTGACCACGAGCGGTTTCCATCCACCTCGACCGCCAAGACCACCGTCGACGATACCGAGATCCTGCTCGCAGAGGGGGACTGGCGGGCCGTAGTCACCTTCGTGCCTTCCGACGAAGTCCGCGAATATCTTGCGGAATGCGCCTCGGCGGCGGTGTTGGCCGCCTGGCGAGGGGCGTCAGACCGAGAGATCCTCCGGAGACTCCTCAATCACGTCAACCAGCGCTACCGCTTTGGTTACGTGCTCGGGAACAGCCCCCTGCCGAAGGCGGACGACTTCGAAGACGATGATGAGACCGTGACCGAAACGGGCGACGAGCTTCCGAAGATCGATCTCGAAGGCACGAACGCCATCCTTTCGGAGGCGATCCGGGTTGCTAAAATGGTCGCGCGGCGACATGGCGACATGCTGAGGAAGATGCTCGAGGCGAAATCCGAGGCCGACGAGAGGGTCGTCGACGAGATTTTCGAGGAGGAGCTCGACGACCTTGTGCGGGAGGACGAGGACTTCCACCGCCTTAACGACTCGCTTCTCGACGAAATGGAGAAGAGATTCGAACCGCTCGACGGATTTGGAGAGGTACGCCGGACCAAACAGGGATGGCCGCTTTACTGGACCTGCAAGACGGACGACCGCACCACGTTTCTTCGCACGATCGTGCGATTTTCCGGCAATCACTCGAGTTACTGGGGCCGCCTGCTGACGCCGCTGGTCAACGGTGTCCGCGTAGCCGGTCCGTTCCGGCCCTCCTGGTCGTCCGGCAGTTGCCCCAAGCTCGTCCTGTTCGATGGAGAGGGTCTCGGGCACACGCCGCGGACATCGAGCTCCGTGGCGACAAACGTGGTGAGGAGAATCGAGGAAGTCGACGCCGTCGTTCTGGTCGACAACTCGACCCAGCCGATGCAGGCCGCCCCGGTGGCGGTGATGCGGGAGCTTGTAAGTTCTGGAAACGCATCAAAACTCGTGTTCGCCTTCACCCACTTCGACCGGGTGAAGGGAGACAATTTCCCGACTCCATCCGCGATGGTCGATCACGTGCTGGCTTCGGCCGAGAACGTGACGGCCGCGCCCATCCCTTACGGCTCTACCAACTACATGCTTG
>CAZBTT010000727.1:1297-2401 GCA_964494295.1 uncultured Acidobacteriota bacterium | reverse complement strand
CGACATCAAGAAGGTCCTCGCCTACTCCACCGTCTCGCAGCTCGGCTACATGTTCCTCGCCTGCGGCATGGGCGCCTTCGGCGTCGCCGTCTTCCATCTCGTCACTCACGCCTTCTTCAAGGCCCTGATGTTCCTGGGATCCGGATCGGTCATCCACGGCCTCTCGGGCGAACAGGACATGCGGCAGATGGGCGGCCTGCGAACCCGGATGCCCTGGACGTTCTGGACGTTCACCATGGGCTGGCTCGCGATCATCGGCACGCCCTTCTTCTCAGGGTTCTTCAGCAAGGACGAGATCCTCATCGCCGCCTTCGACCACAACAAGTTCCTTTTTGGCCTCGCCCTGCTTACCGCCGCGCTGACGGCGTTCTACATGTCGCGGCTCTTCTTCATGACGTTCACCGGCGAGTACCGCGGAAACCTTGAGAAGGGTCATGGCCCGCACGACGCGCATGCTGGACACGGCGACGCTCACGCGGACCACAAGGCTTCTGACCACGGCCACGGCGGTCACGGACACTCCGGGATCCACGAATCGCCGGCGGTGATGCTGATTCCGCTGTTCATCCTGGCGATAGGGTCGGTATTCGCGGGGTACATTCACATCCCGCAGTTCGTCGAACCCGCGATCCGCGTCGAGGAAGCGCTCTCGCATCCCGCATGGATGCCGTACCTGGCTACGGCCGCCGCCGCCGCCGGGCTCCTCATCGCCTACTTCATGTACCAAGGCGCCTACCGCGACCTCCCCGCGAAGATCGCCGCGAAGAACGCGGGCCTCAAGGATCTTCTCGACGCGAAGTGGGGCTTCGACGACGCTTACGACTCGTTCGTTCGCAACGGCGTCAACGGTGTGGTCGATGTTTCAGAACGCGTCCTCTGGAAGAAGGTCGATGCCGGTTGGATCGATGGCGCGGTGAACGGCCTTGGCCGCCTGGCCGTCGAGTTCTCCGAAGGCGGCAAGCTGCTCCAGAACGGCCTGGTCCGCGGCTCGGCCCTTTCCATCCTGGCGGGAGCGGTCGCTGTGCTCACCGCCGTCCTCTGGGCGCACCGGTAAAGAAGGAACGCGCTCATGGGCCTTCTCTCCATTCTGATCCTCACGCCGCT
>CAZBTT010000727.1:0-1197 GCA_964494295.1 uncultured Acidobacteriota bacterium | reverse complement strand
CTCGGTTCGTGGACCTCGATCAGCGAACGGGTGCGCGAGTTCAACATCTTCATCCTGATCCTCGAGTCCGCGATGATCGGCGTCTTCTGCGCGCTCGACCTGTTCCTCTTCTACGTGTTCTGGGAAGCGATGCTGATCCCGATGTACTTCCTCATCGGCATCTTCGGCCACGGCCGAAGGATCTACGCGGCAGTGAAATTCTTCCTCTACACGATGGCGGGCAGCGCGCTGATGCTGGTGGCGTTCCTGGTTCTCTATCGGGAAAGCGGGGCGAAGAGCTTCGCCCTTCAAGACCTCATGCGGACGCCCATCGATCCGAACCTCCAGATGTGGCTGTTCCTCGCCTTCGCCCTCGCCTTCGCGATCAAGGTGCCGATGTTCCCGTTCCACACCTGGTTGCCCGACGCGCACGTCGAAGCGCCCACCGCGGGTTCGGTCATCCTCGCCGGCGTCATGCTCAAGATGGGCGGATACGGCTTCCTGCGTCTCGCCATTCCGCTCTTTCCGATCGCCGCGGATCAGGCGGCCTGGGGAATCGCGTTTCTCGGCGCCATCGGCGTGGTCTACGGGGCCCTCGTCTCCCTCGTCCAGCCGGATATGAAGAAACTCGTCGCCTATTCGTCCGTCTCCCACCTGGGGTTCGTCATGCTCGGGATCGCGGCCTTCACCCCGATGTCGGTGGTGGGTGCTAGCTATCAGATGCTGAACCACGGCATCTCCACGGGCGCGCTCTTCCTCATGGTCGGCATGCTCTACGAGCGGCGCCACACCCGCCTTATCGCGGAGTTCGGCGGCCTCCGGAACGTCATGCCCCGTTTCGCGGCGGTCTTCCTCCTTGTCTGTCTGTCGTCCATCGCAGTTCCCGGCTTCAACGGCTTCATCGGTGAGTTCCTGATTCTGATCGGCTCGTTCACCTTCTCGCCGGGCCTCGTGATCCTCTCCACTCTCGGCGTCATCCTCTCGGCCGCCTACATTCTGTGGATGGTTCAGCGGGTGATGTACGGTGAAGTCACCAATCCCAAGAACGCGAGTCTTCCCGATCTCAATGCGCGGGAGTGGGCAACGCTGCTGCCGCTGGTCTTCCTCTCCTTGTTCATGGGCGTCTTCAGTTCGTGGTTCACCCCGAGCATCGAGAAGCCGGTCCTGAAGATCATCCAGGCCGCCGTGTCTGAAGGACAGCGATTGCGCAGGCTATCC
>CAZBTT010000726.1:0-2404 GCA_964494295.1 uncultured Acidobacteriota bacterium | reverse complement strand
TTCGAACTGAAGTGAGGGACGCACGAGAATTCCCTTGCAGATTCCATCGCAGAATGCGTATCTTACGATTGTCTGTCAGGTCGCGCTCTGCGTCAACAAACGCCTGCACATTCATCATACCGGGAGAGACCACCATGATCAGCCGCATCACGCTCGCACTCGCATCCGCCGCGATCCTGTTCCTCACGCTCGGCATCGCGCCCCACGCACCGAATGGCAAATCGAATCTCATCGTGACGCTCCGCGTCACCTCCGAGGATCCGAACGAAGTCCTGTCGTTCGACGCCGCATACCTCCTCGGCGGAACGAAGGGAAAGGCGCAGTTCGGCAAGTACCGCACGCCGTACGAGCTCTCCGTTTCGGTGGAGAATGACTTCGTCGCCGGCATGTTCAACAAGACCTCCGGGGGCGCCAGTATCAGCGTCGAGATCGAGCTCGACCGGAACGGGACCAAACTCAACAGCATCGCCGGCTCGGGATCGACCGTCGTCCTGTCGACGCATCGCGGCATGCCTGGAGCCCCGGACAATTACGCGGTGAACACTTTTTAAGCCGCAAGGACGCCGGGTGACCGCATGACCGGGAACGCCAAGAGAGCATCCACCGACGTCTGGGAGGCCGGAGAGGCCTATGGTTCCTTCATGGGCCGATGGAGCCGCCTGGTCGCGCGGGAGTTCGTGCGCTGGCTCTCGATGGCGAAGGATCGGTCCTGGCTGGACGTCGGCTGCGGCACGGGAATCCTCACCCGAACGATCCTCGAGCTCGCCTCGCCGTCGGCCGTCCGCGGGGTCGACCAGTCTGCAGGGTTCATCTCCTTCGCCCGCGAGCATATCGCCGATCCGCGCGCGTCCTTCGTGACCGGATCCGCTCATGCCCTTCCCTCGCCATCCCACGCCTTCGACGCCGTCGTCTCCGGCCTCATGGTGAACTTTGTCACGCCGGCGGAGAGTGCCGTCGCAGAGATGCGGCGCACGGCGAGGCCCGGAGGCGTTGTCGCGGCTTACGTCTGGGATTACGCGGGAGGGATGGAATTCCTGCGCCGCTTCTGGGACGCCGCCGTCGCGCTCGACCCGCTCGCCGAGGCGCACGACGAGGGGAGGCGCTTTCCGGTCTGCCATCCCGACCGGCTCAGGGACCTGTTCGCCGGCCAGGGCCTCGAAGACATCGAAGTCCGCCCGATCGACGTGGAGACCCGCTTCGTAGATTTTGAGGACTACTGGACTCCGTTCCTTTCGGGCCAAGGTCCCGCACCCGGCTACGTGGCCTCGCTCGAGCCCGAGAGGCAGGCGCTTCTCCGGGAGCGGCTCCGCGCCGCGCTTCCCGGCCCGGGGACGATCCGTCTTACGGCGCGGGCGTGGGCCGTACGTGGCTCATCATAGCCCGGGCCAACGCGTCGACATCGCCACCTTCACCAGAAGAGAGAGTACTCAAATGAAGCCGACCATCCTTCTCCTCGCGTGCATCTTCACCTTTGCCGGCTGCGGTCCATCGACGCTCGTCTCGACCACCGGGGAGTCCGGGACGATCTCCGTCCACAGTCTGAATCAGCGGGTGCGCACTGAAGAGGTGACGGTCCATTACTCCGACGGCTCGATGTCTGCTGTTCGGGAGTTCCGGATCCAGAATGATTCGGCATACTGGAAGAATGGTGCGACGGACGCCCCGGAGAGAATGCCTCTCTCCGGTATTCACCATCTGACGACCGGCTCCAGTAGACTGCTCGGCGGACTCGCCGGGTTCGCGGCCGGCTTGGCCGCCGGAGGCATCGTCGGCTTGATCCTCGGGAACCGCAATGCGCCGACCGGAGAGGATCATACTTGGGGCGTGCTGCTCTCCACGGGAATGGGAGCGGGCGCGGGAGCAATCATCGGGACGGTCGTCGGTACGAGCCTCAGCGATCATTGCGAGTACGAACTCGGAAGAAAGAGGACAGATCGATGAATGCCCTGATTCGCATGGCGCTACTTCTGTCGATGTGTACCCTGAGCGGCACCGCACTCTCACAGTTCACTCTCACTTCGGCGACCCTCGAGGTCGGAGCCGTCGAAGGGATCGGCACGACGAACCTCGTGCCCTACCCGGAGCTTCAAGTGGGCGGCTCCTTCGGAACCCCCTTCCTGCAATGGTCGACCTACTGGGGATACTGGAATGACGACCTCCACCAGACGAGGTATGTCGATGCCATCGAATATTCGTACAGCGGCCACATCCTCGGCGCGAGGATCCTCTTCCTCCCCGCCTCGGCGCTGGAGCAGTGGCCGATCCCCGTCGCCCTCTTCGCGGGGGCCGCGCATCAGGTGATCGCACGGAGAGACCTCGGGGGAGAAGACTATACCGGCGCCAGAGGATCGGACGGAACGGAATCCGCCAATACGCTCGAGGCGGGTCTGCGCGCTTATGCGAC
>CAZBTT010000725.1:0-2415 GCA_964494295.1 uncultured Acidobacteriota bacterium | reverse complement strand
GGATCAGCTTGTCGTCGTAGGTCAGCAGCACATAATTCTTGGGCTCGTGCGACAGCATCGCTTTGTACCGGCCCTCGAATTCGAGCTGCACGAGCTGCGGCAGTAGCGCCGCCACCTCCGCGACCACGCGGCGTTCGTCGGCTTCCGTCCACGATGGAGGTGCTTCGAAATACACGCCGTCGGTATCCGCCTCGAGAAGAGTCACGCCGCGCGCCGCCAGTTCCCGGCTCATGAAGCCGAGCAACTCCCGGCCGCGACGCGTGACCTCGTTGGCGGCATCGACGTCCGCGAACCGCGTCAGACCCCCGCCCGCGGCGAGGTAGCCGTAGGCCGAGTTCACCACGAGCTTCATGGCGGAAGAGGTGGCCTCGTGGGTGAATTGCTCAGCCGACCCGCGGGGCGCTTTACGCGCCGCCGCTTTTTCCTGGAGCCGCCTTTCCACCAGGCGATCCACGAGAGCGAGCATCGCGCCGAGGTGGTCGCGTGCCGGTCCGATCCGATATTCGCGCATCAGCGAAGGGTAGAGGCTGGCGACATCCGCCTTGACCACCCTGTGGGCGACGCCGGCCGCGAAAAGATGCAAGGCGGCGCCGGTGTGGACCACATCCCGCCCGGGCCGATAGGCAGGCAGGGCCTGTCCGGCGCGCAGGTACGCACGCACGAGGAGAGGATCGATCACGCCGGTGGCGGCGCCCGCGTCCGCGAGCCGCTCATACCTTCTCGGCGCCATGCGGGCGAGCGCGAAAGTCGCGCCCGCGAACATCCGCGCGAGACCCGCCACCTCCTCCACGTCGGCCGCGGCATAGCGGCGAACCCTCTCGGGATCCCGCTTGTAGACCTCGAATATCTGGTCACCCCGGATCATCTCGCGATCCTCGCCGGCGAGTCCGAAGTGCTTCGCCACCGCCTTGAGGCCATGGCCCGGCAGGTCGCGGGTCGCGAAATCGTGAGCCAGAACCGCGTCCATGGTATCGATCAGCTCGCGCCCGGGGGCGATCAGACGAACCCGCCGCCGGCCGCCCGATTCGCCCAGGACGCCCCGCCTCGCCGCGCGTTCCCGCAAACCGGGAGGTCCGGTCCGGCCGAGGCCCAGCGGAGTGCGCAGCCGGCGTGCCCGGGCATCCAGGAACGGCAGGTCGAAGCCGTGAAGATTGTGGTTCTCGATGACGTCGGGATCGCATTGCTGGATCTTCAGGACGAGCCTTCGAATGAGGTCGGATTCCGCCGCGTCGCCCTCGCCCGAAGCCTCCAGAATCTCGACCGCGCCCAGGGGATCGCGCACCGCGATCATGAAGATCCGATCGTGCGCCGGGTCCAGTCCCGTGGTTTCGAGATCGAACTGGAGCCGCCGCAATTCATCGAAGGCAAGATCGCGAAAGTACGTCCGCCCGGTCGAAACGAGGTACTGCTCCTCGGGAGGAAGGGCCAGAACGGATTCCTTCCCCAGTTCGCGAAGGTGGGCGATGGTGCGACCCAGCCTTCGTGACGCGCCCCGAAGCACGGCGGCGCCCAGGGTGCGCCCGTTCTCGGCGCTGACGAGATATCGCAACTCGCCCGGGCCGTCCAATTCGCGATACGTGACAAGCGCGCGCTCCGAACCATCCGGCGCCAACTGCACTCCGAGGTGGCTCAGATCATCGAGACGATCGACCAGGATCCAGGGACGGAAGCGTTCCACCTCGCGAACCAGCTCGCCCGTCGCGGCGATCCGACGCCAGACCGTGGCCCGGCCATCGGGCTCGGCCCACACCGAAACTATTCCCGGAGTTGGATCGAAGCCCCACAACCACTCGTCCTCAGCCGCGCGCCGCTCCATGCGGCGGAGGTTGCCACACTTCGAGGGATCGACCAGCAGTCCGGGGACACGGTGACGTTTGAGAGACACCCCTCGCGAGTCGGTCCACGGACAAAGGTCCGTGACTCTGCTTGTTAGTTGTGGCCCGCGTGGCCGGCGGAAGGGGGGCGCCCCTCTTCGCGCCCTCCGGGTGACGCTACGGCCAAGGCACCTGGGCGTTCCCCTCGTCTCCGTGGGCCGCATGGCGTCTCTTATGAACGGGCGGAGCTGCCGCTCCGCGAAGACCCAAAGGGAGCCTCGCGGCCCACTGCGCTCGGGGAACGGTGCCTTGGCCTTCGCACTCAGACATCCGCGACCCTCCTGAATCTCGAGACATCGGCCACGCTACGCCGTCCACCACCAGCTAAGCCGTCGCGACTCGACAGCAAGCAGGAGTTCGGGCTTGGGCGATGGATGGAGCGTGGCCGGCGCTGCGGTGGGTCGCAGGCGGCCGGGGCGTGGCCCAAGGCCAGGCTGCGCGCTTGAGCGCGAGTCGCAACGGTCCGTCAGCGAGGTTCGCGCTCAACGAGCCGAGCAAGGAGGCACACGATTCCGAAGTTTCGTAGACGCAGTGCCGACGC
>CAZBTT010000724.1:0-2416 GCA_964494295.1 uncultured Acidobacteriota bacterium | reverse complement strand
CCGATCACGCCCTGGTCGTCGTGGACCGAGTAGGTGGCGTAGGCGCACGGACCGTGATCGTCCAGGGCGACAAAGCCGTTCACCGTCCCCTCGCGCAGCGCCGTCTCGAGGCGTCCGCGCGACGGGGCGAAGCTCCAGCGCAGATCCGCCGCCCACATCAAAGCCTCCTCGTCGAGGAGGGGCCCGAGAAGGATGGCGGGGACGGACTCGATGGGCTGGACCGCGCAGGACTGCATCAATGACATCAAGAAATTGATCTTATGGCCCTTCGCCGGCTTCAGGGGCCTATACTCTCCAGTCCCGTGAACCCCGGTTCCGAATCGAAGCGGCGCGCCCTCGAAAAGGGACTCGTTTGCGAGGACAACCGCGAACTCTCTCCGGAGTTCGCGCGCACCGTGGAGGGTCTCACCTCCGGCATCAAGGATCCGGTCGAGAGACTCCGTTTCCTGCGCGGATCGACGAAGAGCGTGCGTCAGCTCGAGGAGCAGATTCCGAAGGTCCCGAAAGTGGCGCGGCCCCTGGTGTACAAGTATCTCGGGTGGCGGGGCTTGTCCTTGCTGAAAGGCGAAGGAGCGGCGGGTGTCCGCAAGGCCGCGCGAGGGAAGATCGCGGCCCTCCAGGTCACGATCACCCTGCTCGGCGGGACCCTCGTCCTGGGCGCGTCCTACGGGACCATCCGCCTCGCCACGAGTCTGAGCCGCAAGACGCCGGCCGCGGATGTGCCGGTCCTGCCCCAGGCGGTTCGGATCGTTCCGACCCCCGCCCCGCAAGCCGAGCCCGAGGTGCAGACCCAGCGTCCGGACTCCATCTGGCTCGTGGAAAAGGGCCGCGACCATGAGCTCTACAGCAATGGCCTGCGCATCGACACCACTCAGAGGGTCAAGGGGACGAAGCGCACCTTCGCGGCGCTCGACGAGGCGACGGGAACCGCCCTGCCGCCCGCGACCGAACCCGTGGGCATCGTGTTCCACACGACGGAGAGCGATATCCAGTCGCTCGAGCCCGAGAACAACGCCTCGCTGCTGCGAAGCTCGAAGAACCTCGTCAACTACATCCGGCGGCACGAGTTCTATCACTACCTCATCGACCGTTTTGGCCGCGTCTACCAGATCCTGAACGACGACTCTCGCGCGAACCACGCCGGAAACTCGGTATGGGCGAGCGACGGCAAGGTCTTCATGAACCTCAATCACGCCTTTTTTGGCGTGTCGTTCGAGTCGCGTTTCGCGCCCTCGGGTCCGCTGCCGATCACCGAGGCCCAGCTTCAGGCCGGGCGTCTGCTGACCGAACACCTCATCCGGCGTTACAACCTCGATCCCAGACTGTGCGTGGCCCACGGGATCGTGAGTGTGAATCCCAAGACGCGGAAGATCGGGCATCACGTGGACTGGGCGAAGAACTTTCCCTTCCGCACCTTCGGTCTTCCCGATGCCTACGAAGTCGAACCCGCGAGTGTCAGGCTGTTTGGCTTCGGCTATGATGGCGACCTCTCGAAGGCGATCGGCGCGCCGTGGCCGGGCGTCCTCAAAGCGGAAGCGAAACTGGAGAAGGAAGCTCTTTCCGCCGGGCAATCGGCGGACGAGCTTCGGCTCTCCCTGACGCGACGTTTCGATCTCTGGTTCGAAGAACAAAGCCAAGCCCAGAAAGGCGAGGCAAAAAAGAGCGCTCTTAGCTCTTTAACCACAGCACCTGCCCCGGCAGGACCTGGAGTCAATTGAATCTCATGGACGAGCGAAAAGATCACTTGTGGAAGGTGCAGGAAGGCTCGGAGGCCGCCGGCGCCGAGGATGCCTCCCGGGGCATGCCCCTTGGCGTCGACGTGGGCACGAGCAAGATCGTGGCCGCGCGGCGTCGTACCAAGGGCACCGAGACCTCGATGCAGCTCAATGCGTTCATCCCGGTGCCTTTCTCGCGGTTCACGGAAACGATCCTGGGCCAGAACGAGATCCCGTACTTCCGCGACGGCGACGAGCTCGTGATCTTCGGCGGCGCGACCGAGCGTTTCGCGAACATGTTCAACGTCGAAACCCGCCGGCCCATGGCCGATGGCCTGCTCAACCCCAAAGAGCGCATGGGAACGGTGGTGCACGAGTCGATCATGCGCAGCCTGATCCCGAAAGCCAAGACCCAGGGCGAAGTGCTCTCGTTCTCCGTGCCCGCGGCGTCTGAAGGCCGCGAAGCGGAACTCGTCTATCACGAGGCCAGCCTGCGCCGCTTCTTCGAGACCCTCGGCTATCGCGCGGTGGCCATCAACGAGGGCCTCGCGGTCATCTTTTCGGAACTCGAGGACCAGAACTTCACCGGCATCGGCATCTCCTGCGGCGGCGGCATGTGCAACGTGGCGCTCGCCTACCTCTCGATTCCCTCGCTCCTCTTCGGCATCACCGGCTCCGGCAAAACCGAAATCTACGCCTCC
>CAZBTT010000723.1:0-2425 GCA_964494295.1 uncultured Acidobacteriota bacterium | reverse complement strand
CACCCGAACACGCCCGTCCCGTAACCGGGTTAGGTCAACAGGGGCAGGCGCGGCGACTACACGACCGGGGATCAGCGCTTCGCGGGGACCCGGCCCGATGTTCTGGTCTACGAGACGCCGCCGCCCGATGCGGACGTCCGGGCCGGCGGGCCCGTCAAGGTGCGGCTCAACGTCTCATCTACGGCCACCCATGCCGACTTCGTGGTGAAGCTCATCGATGTGTATCCGGGCGACGCGCCGACGCTTCGTCCCGAGCCTTCGCCCCGGCCCGCGAACGCGGTGGTGATGGGGGGCTACCAGCAACTGGTCCGCGGCGAGCCTTTCCGCGCGAAGTTCCGCAAGTCGCTCGAGAAGCCCGAGCCGCTCACGCCCGGCAAGGTCGAGACAATCGAGTTCGAGATGCCCGACATCGCCCACACCTTCCGGCCCGGCCACAAGGTCATGGTCCAGATCCAGAGCTCCTGGTTCCCGCTCGTCGACCGGAATCCTCAGAAGTTCATGGACATCGGCAAGGCGGTGGACGCGGACTTCATCAAGGCCACCCATAAGATCCATCGCGGCTCCTCGGTGACGCTGACCGTCCTTCCCTGAAGGGCGCCTAGATCTCCACGGAGCGCACGGGATTCCCGCAGGCTTCGAGGAAGCGTTGAAAGTCGGCGGCCGTGATCACGAGGGTCGCGGTGTTCACGTTCGGGTGAAACGAAACGCGCTCGGCGGCGGCAATGTCCGCATCGAGAAACACGCGAACCGCGCGTGAAGCGTCGTTGATCAGGCCGAAGGGGGAGACTGAGCCGGGCGTGAGGCCGAGGTGGGCCTTGAGCCGCTCAGGCGAGGCGAAGCTGAGCTTTCCGTCGCCGATCTGGCCCGCGAGGCGTTCCAGATCGACCTTCTTCGTGTGGGCGACCGCGACCAGATAGTGCCGATCGCCCTTCTGGTTACGCAGAAAGAGGTTCTTGAAGTGGGCGGCGTCGATGCCCTGCCAGTGAACCACCGCCTCCTCGACCGTGGCCACCTTTGGGTGTTCGTGCCGGGTAAAGGGGATGTCGAGTTCTCCCAGCCGCGCGATGACGGGCGCTTCGGGATTCAAGGGTGGCTGGAAGCCGCCGATCCCTGACCGTACTTCGACAGAATCTTCTCCAGTTCGCCGGAGGTCCGCAGGCCCTCGATATAGGAGTCGATCGCGGCCTTGAGATCGCTGCCCTTGCGCAGCATCACGCCCTGATCCGACCGATGGACCCGAACCCCCACCTTGAGTTCGCTGAATTGAGCGCTCACCGGTTCTCCGACCGCCGCCCGTGAATCCATGAGCGCGTAGTCGCTCTGGCCTTCGAGGACCGCGGTATAGCTTTCCATGTTGAAGCCGGTCAGGCGAATCTCGGGATTCAGGTTCATAGCATTGAGGAACTCATACTGGCTCGAGCCCCTCATGACCGCCACTCGCTTGCCCTTGAGATCTTCGACGGTCTTGAGCTTGCTGCCCGGCTTGACCGCGGCCGCCGCCCACTGGCTGAAGTAGGGCGCTGAGAAGTCCGCGGCTTCCTGCCGCTTCGGCGTGACGGTCAGGCGACTCGCCACCAGGTCGCCCTTCTTCGCGAGCAGGGCCGGAAGCAGCTCCCCATACCCGCCGGTCTGCGGACTCACTTCGAGCGAAACCCCCAGGCTCTTCGCGAATCCCTTGATCAGATCGACATCGACGCCGCTGAAGTGCTCCGGGTCCTTCATATCGGCGAGCTTGAGACCTGCCGCGCGCATGGCCTCGACGTTTACGGCCACGAACGGGTCTTCGACGGCCGGAAAAGTCAGCATGATGAGCTTGCCCCGGGACTTGACGTCCGCGAGGTCGCCCGCGTTCGCTGCGCCCGCGAGCGAGACACTCAGGCCAACGACGGAAAGGATACGGAAACTCGATGGGGTCATCGTCGTGATCTCCTTCGGCGCCCACGGGCGTCGCTGTGTCGGACGGGAGCGAGCGTAGCACACGCCCCAGCGGCCGTTCATTAATCGCGGCCGTGGTGGCATACTTCGATGCCACGTCCTCACCACCCTCAGGAGATCGCCCATGCCGCGCATCGTTCGTTGTGGACTCATCCAGGCCCGGAACGTTCTCGGCCCCGAGGCCGGCCTCGAGAAGGTCAAGAAGGCCATGATCGACAAGCACGTCACGTTGATCGCGACCGCGGCGAAGAAGGGCGCTCGGATTCTCTGTCTCCAGGAGATCTTCTACGGGCCCTACTTCTGCGCCGAGCAGGAAACGCGCTGGTACCACTTCACCGAGAAGGTTCCGGATGGGCCGACGGTCAAGCTGATGCAGAAGCTGGCGAAGAAGCACAAGATGGTGCTCGTCGTTCCGATCTACGAGGTGGAGCAGTCGGGCGTCTACTACAACACCGCCGCGGTCATCGATGCCGATGGCAAATACCTCGGC
>CAZBTT010000722.1:0-2429 GCA_964494295.1 uncultured Acidobacteriota bacterium | reverse complement strand
GTTGGAGGCGAATGTGGTGGCGGTCGGGCGACGATTGGAAGGCGCCCTCGCGGCCCACGTTCTCGCGCAGAGCCACGAACTCCATCTCTGGCGTCACGATGCCCTTGCGGGCGTAGTGCATCTGCGTCACCCGCGCGCCGGGCTTCGCACGCAGAACCCGCCGCGGTGTCTTCGGGAAGAACTCGAGCTTGCCTTCGGCCTTGAGCTTGTCCAGGCGGGCCTGTTCCTCGGCGGAGTTGCGATAGCCGTTGTCCTCGGGGCGCGTGGCCCGGCCGTCGATTTCCTCGACGTCGTTGCGCTCGAGAATCCAGTGACGGCGATAGGTGGGAAGGCCCTCGCGCACGTCGCCCCGGAACGCCGGATCGCCCCACGGCCCACTCGCGTCGTAGAGGCGCACCGTCTCGTTCTCCTCGGCGCGTCCGAAGCGGTCCCTCGTCGGATGCGGTGTGATTTCACGAAAGGGAACGCGCACGCCGCGCGGGCCCTCGACGAAGATCCTGCGGGAGCGGAGGGCCGGTGCTTCGGGTTTGGGCTGGGTAGACATTCTTGGAGTTTAGGGTTCGCTCAGGAAATGCGGCGGGAAAGGAGGAGGAAGGTCAGGACGAGGACGCCCATGAAGGCGACGAGGTAACGGCGTGCGCGCGCTTCCGAGATCACGGTGGTGGCGATCCGCAGCGGCGGCAGGAGGAGTATGAGGGAAACGCTCAGGTTGACCCACACCGGTCTGCGAGCCACGAGACCGCCGAGCAGTCCAAGCGCCGCCGCGCTGAGGGCGAGGGTGTGCAGAGCCTCGACCGGCCTCGAGGCGGACTCGTGAAGGGTGCGTGACATCGAGGCCGCGATTGTAGCGAAGCCGCCCTGAAGTCAGGGGGCGGGGCGCCCCGGGCTAAACTCCGCGGGCTTGGAATCCAAATCGACACAACGGCAGAGCCGTGGCCGCTGGTGGAAGCGCATCCTGGCGGTCCTGTTCCTCGCCGCCCTGGTCTTCCTCTTCGGCATCGTCCCCTACACCCTGGGGGGCCTCGCCACCCGGCGCCGTTTTAGCCTTCCCGACCGCGAGAATGCCGAGTACGTCAAGACCTCCTTCACGCTCCCGCGCGAGGACGTCAAATTCGAAACGAGTGACGGCGTCTCCATCTCGGGATGGTGGATTCCCGCCGCCCATCCGCGTGGGTCCGTGGTCATGATCCATGGACTCAATCGCACGCGCATCGAGATGGCGAAGAAAGTCGAGCCGCTCCACGCGTGGGGCCTCAATTGCCTCCTCATCGATCTGCGCCACCACGGGGACTCGGGTGGAGACGGCACGACCTTTGGACTCAAAGAGAAGCTCGATGCCCGGGCCGCCGTGGACTTCGCGCTGTCGAAGTCTTCCGGGCCGGTGGTCCTCTGGGGCGTTTCGATGGGCGGAGCGACCGCGACCCTTGCCGCGGCGGACGACGCTCGCGTGGCCGGACTCATCGCCGACAGCAGTTATGACTCGGTTCCGAACACGGTCCGCCACCACCTTCGCCTTTTCCGTGGTTTCAGGCTCTACGGAGTCCCCGCGCTGAAACTCGTCCCCCAGTGGCCGACCTCGGATCTTGTTCTTTTCTGGATCAAGCAACGCGGCGCGTTCAATCCTTCGGATGTCGATGTCACCGCGGCCGCCGCGAAAATGAACGGCCGGCCTTCGCTCTTCGTGGCGAACCGTGGCGATGCGCGCATCCCGTTCGCGATCACCGAGACCATGAACCGGCTCGCCGGAGCGAAATCGCAGATGCTCATCACCGAGAGCAAGAGCCATGGCGGGGCCTGGCGCGACGCCCGCGAGTCCTACGAGGCTGCGGTGAAGAAGCTCCTCGACGAGGTCGCCCCGCCCCAAGGAGACGCCCCGGCGTCTAAAGTCGAAACCGCGGCCCCCAAAGCCCCCGAATCAGTTCGCGAAAGGACCAGTCAATGACCGACGAGAAAGCCCCCCATCAACCATTTCCGGCGGACGACGATGGCGGAGCCCCGCAGCCGGCCAGCACTTCCTACACCATGGTCGACCCGCGTTTCCGGCAGGCGTACTTCCACTTCTACAAGGAAACGTACAAGCCCTCCGCCCTCGACCGCAAGACCAAGGAGTTCGTGGCCATCGCCGCGAGCCTGGCCTTCAAGTGCCAGGGCTGCATCGAAGGCCACATCAAGAAGGCCATCAAGTACGGGGCGACGCGCGAGGAGATTTCCGAGACCATCGCGATCACCATGGGCGTGGGCGCCGCCGCGGTGGTCGACCTCACCGACATCGCGGCCGACAACATGAACCTCAAGCTGTTCTAAAGGATGAGCACGCCCGAGCTCTCGGTCGTCATCCCCCTCTACAACGAGGTCGATAATCTCGACGACCTCTGCCGTGAACTCAAGAAGGCCCTCGATCCGATCGGCCGGAGCTACGAGGTCATCCT
>CAZBTT010000721.1:0-2454 GCA_964494295.1 uncultured Acidobacteriota bacterium | reverse complement strand
CCCACCGCGGGGGCGACGGGGCGGGGCGCCGGGGGAATCCGGGCTCGGGATGAAGCACCGGGGCCGGTGCCGGTGCGCGGGAACGGCGCCTACCCGTCAGGGGCGTCGCGTTCCACTGTGCCCGCGAGCCTCCTTCTGGCGCTGCCGCCTCTGCCCGCGTGCCTTCACTATCGGTTTGTCGGAACCGATCTCCTCCTGGTCGATTCCGTGGCCCAGATCATCGTCGACTTCCTGCCCGCAGCGATGCCCGCGTTGGTGGCCCGATGAAGGCTCGAGGTTTCGGGCGGCTCGGCCGACTCTTCCTCGTTGTTTCGCTCGCCCAATGTTCGCTGCGCAGCGGATCTTCACCGGTGGCGCCTCCGCCGGAACGCGCGACCAGCGGTGCGCGGGCCGAAACACCGGCCGCCCTCGCGCTGCCTCTCAAGGAAGGCTCGGTGCGCTCTGCCGTCATCGGCGACACCGGCCGCGGAAACAGCGGACAAAACGAAGTCGGCCGGCAGATGGCCGCGTTCCGCAAGCAGTTCCCTTTCGACTTCGTGATCATGGTGGGCGACAACATTTACGGCACGGACGGGCCCGCGGAGATGGTGGCCAAGTTCGAGTCGCCCTACAAGGCCCTGCTCGATGCGGGGGTGACGTTCCACGCGAGCCTCGGTAACCACGACAATCCGAACCAGCGCTTCTACAAGCTCTTCAACATGGGGGACAAGCGCTACTACACCTTCCGGCCAGCCAAAGGCGGGGGTGTGCGCTTCTTCGCCCTCGATTCGACGTACATCGACAAGGTTCAGACCGACTGGTTCGAGAAGGAGCTTCAGTCTTCCACCTCCGACTGGAAGATCGCCTTCTTTCACCATCCTCTCTATTCGTCCGGGCGGACGCACGGGTCCTCGCTCGAAACGCGCGCGATCCTCGAGCCTTTGTTCCTCAAGTACCTCGTGAGCGCGGCGTTCTCCGGGCACGACCACTTCTACGAACGGATCAAGCCCCAGAAGGGCGGCATCGTCTATTGGGTTTCGGGGGCGGGCGGTTCATTGCGCAAGGGTGACATCGCGCCGGGGACGGGACTAACCGCCAAGGGGTTCGATCGCGACTACCACTTCATGCTGGTGGAGATCGCCGAGGACGAGCTGTATTTCCAGACCATCAGCCGGACCGGCGTCACGATTGACAGCGGCGTGGTCCATCGCCCGGGCTCTCCGGTTAGGGTCCCGGGCGACGTCCTTGCCCCGGCTCCCGTGCTCGTGGCGCCCGCACCTGTCCCGATCGCCACACCGGTCGCGACGCCCACACCCGCGCCTAAACCCGCGGTCTCGCCCACGCCCTCGTTCCACTGAGGGAGCGGGCGAATCAGGGTCTAACAGCGCCGGTCGACGATCTGCGCCCTCTTGGCCTTGAAAGCCGCGATCCAGTCGGCCACACGGGCGAGGGCCGGCTCGTTTTCGGGATCACCGCTTGGGTCTGAGGACCGCCGCTTGACTCGCGCGTTCTCGAAGAGATCGCGAAGCTGATTGTCGGTGAGCTGCATGAGCAGGTCGGCCAGAAAGGCCCGGCCCGGCTCGCCGATCTTCGGATTGCTGAGGCTGCCGGTGAGCGACCCCTTGAGCGATGCGACGCAGGCGTCGCCGTCTTTCCACACCGGGATCGCGGCCCAGGTATCGAGGCTCACGCTGTTCTTGTTCTGGATCAGCAGAGTGGCGTGGCCGAAGGTGAGACCGAGGTCGCTGATCATGAGGATGGGCGCCTTGCAGCCGGTCTTACCGACTTCCTGGCCTTCGGGACAAAGAAGACGCTGGTTGGCGGACTTGCTGTCGGTGTGCTGAACGAACGCGGCCAGCAGCTTGAGCGCGTCACGGTGCGCGCGGGCCCCCGGCGGCGCACCGGCGCCTATCTCGTCAAGCTCGGACCACTTCCATCCGGAGTCCCTTTTCGTTTCCATGCTCCGTCCCGGGAGTTTTCGCTCGATGGCCGAGGGATCGAAGATCACGAAAGGCGCCGTGCCTTCCGGTCCCTCTTTCGGATCCTTTGGACAGCCCTTGCATTTGACCCGCACCGGATACATGTGGTCGGCGGCGAAGCCGAGGGCCCAGAACAGGCGGCTCGCCAGCACTTCGCCGAAGACCTCGGCGTTGCGGGGTCCGTACTTGACCTTCACTTCTTTGCCGGGACTGGTCTCGCACGTGAACTTCGGAGAGTGTCCGGTCTGGTCCTTCTCCACGTACTCGCAGTTCACCCACTCGTTCGAGGTGAAGGCGCCATCGACATCGGGCCCGACCTTGAAGTTCATCTTGCCGACATTTGTGGCCGACCAGACGGACGCGCGTCCGATGGCTTCCTTGCGCTCCCTCTCGGTGAGGGCTTCGCCGGGGGCCAGGGGCTTGACCCGCGCGCAGCCAGAGACCGTCAGGCCGACGGCCAGGAGCAGGGGCCCGAGGCTCAGGAGCCGGGCTGTCA
>CAZBTT010000720.1:0-2463 GCA_964494295.1 uncultured Acidobacteriota bacterium | reverse complement strand
CGGCGACAACGTGTGGCCGGGCATGCGCGTGGTTTCGATCCCCGATCTCGACGCTATGGAGGTGATCGCCTTCCTTCCCGAGGTCGACGACGGCCGGGTGGCGGTCGGGCAGGAAGTGCGGGTGTTTCTCGAGACCGACCTCGGCCGCAGTTTCCCGGGGAAGGTCGAAAAAGTCGCTTCGGTGGCCCAGGACGCTCGCTACGCGGGCGGCTTCCGGGTCCACGTATCGCTCGAGGAGACGGATCCCCAAGTCATGCGGCCCGGTCTCTCGGCTCGGGTCGAGGTCGTGCGCCGCGTGTTCAAGGATGCGTTGCTCGTCCCCCGCAAAGCGCTCGTGCGCAAAGGCTCCGAATTTCACGTTCGCCAGTCGGACGGCGGCTCGAAGGCGATCCGCGTAGCGGCGTGCCTGCCCCTCGAGTGCGTGGTCGAGACCGGTCTTTCGGAGGGCGATCGTGTCGCCCTTCGCTGAGCAGTGGTTCGACCGCGCGCGCCGGTCGAGCTGGCGCGTTCGTGCGGCGTCGCTCGGCGGCCTCGTTCTGGTCGCAGCGGCCGTGGCCTCAGCGCGCGGCCCCTCCCCGGAAACCACGCGGGTGCAGCGCGGCGACCTCTCGATCGGCGTGGAGGTCGAGGGCGAGTTGACCGCGGTTCGCTCCACGGAGATCGGACCGCCGGTGGTGCGCGAGATGTGGGAGTACAAGATCGCGTTCATGGCTCCCGAGAGCGCAACCGTCAAGAAGGGGCAGCCGATTGTCGGCTTCGACGCCTCGAACCTTCAGCGGCAGCTCGAGGAGAAACGCGCCGAGTACGACGAGGCGGCCAAACGAATCGAGCGCAAGGAGGTCGAGCTGCTCGGCCAGCGGCGCGATATCGAGCTTCAGCTTGCCGAAGCGGAGTCACGGCTGGAAAAGGCGCGGCTCAAGAACGACGTCGCGGAGAACCTGCGCGCGCGCAACGAGGTGCAGCAAACCCTTCTCGACCAGAAGAACGCCGAGCAGGCGGTGGCGAACCTGAAGGCCCGCATCGCGGGGGTGCGTGGCTCGGAAGAAGCGTCGCTCAAGTCCCTGATCAATCAGCGGGACCGCGCGAAGGCGCGGGTCGCTGACCTCGAGAGCGCGATTCAGGGCATGACCGTGCTGGCTCCGCAGGACGGCATCGTCATCTACAAGACGGGCTGGCGCGATGAGAAGAAGAAGATCGGGGACAGCGTGTGGTTCGGAGAGAAACTGCTGGCCTTGCCCGACCTCTCCGAGATGCGGGCGGACGGCTTTGTCGACGAGTCCGACGGTGGCGCGGTGGCGGCGGGCCAGAGTGTCACCCTGCGGCTCGAAGCGTTGCCCGACAAAGACCTCAAGGGACGCATCACGAAGATCGGTCGAGCGGTGCGCCGCAAATCGTTCCGTGTGCCCTACAAGGTGTTCCACGTTCAGGTCACGCTCGACAAGGGTGATGCTGCTCTTCGTCCCGCTATGCGCTTTCGAGGCGAGATCGAAACGGAGCGAAAAGTCAGCGTGCTCACGATTCCGCGCGATGCGGTGTTCGTGCGTCCGACCGGCCCGGTGGTCTGGGTGAAGGCCTGGCGCGGCTTCCGCGAGACCGCGGTGAAGCTGGGCCGCCACAATCGGCTCAAGGTCGAGGTTCTGGACGGCCTCGCCGAGGGCGACTTGATAGCGGTGAGCGACTTGCGCGAGGACCCGGCGCCTTGAAGCACCGGCGGACGCTTCTCGTCGTCATCGTTCTCACAGGCCTGGGCCTGCTGGGATGGACGGCGCTCCGCGCGGCCGCCCTTCCCAGCGTTCCGACGTACACCGTCGCTCGGGGGCCGTACCGCAACGAGGTTCTCGCCTACGGCGTGCTGCAGGCGCAGCGGTCGACGCCGGTGACCGTTCCGACCAACCTGCAGCGGCCCATGCGCGTGGCCTGGCTCGCCCCGGCGGGCGCGGTGAAAGAAAACGATGTGGTCGTGATCTTCGACGCGAGCGAGGTCGAGAAACAGTACGAAGACGGCCGCTCCGATCGCGCCTCGGCCGAGAGCAAGATGCGCAAGGCCCGGGCCGAAGGCGATCGCTCGAGCGCCGCGCTCGGCCTCGATCTCACCCTCGCGCAGGAGGAGTTGAAGCGCGCCGAGGACGTGGCCCCGACCGACGCGGCGATCTTCTCCCGCAATCAGATCCTGGAGAGCAGCCTTGATCGCGGCCTGCTCCAGAAGCGTGTCCAGACCAACGACGCCAAGAAACTCCCGGTCGAGCGCCTCGCCGCGGCCGACTTCGCCCTCGCCGACATCGAGCGCAAGAAGGCGGCGCTTCGGGTCACTCAGGCGGAGCAGAGCCTCAAGTCGCTCAAGGTCCTCGCTCCGCATGACGGAACCCTCGTCTACCCGCTCTACTGGCGGGGTGACGGCATCGCCATCGGGGATACCGCGTGGCCGAGCCAGACCGTCGCGGAGCTTCCCGATTTATCGACTCT